>DIEK01000119.1 GCA_002418595.1 Candidatus Omnitrophica bacterium UBA5776
CGGGTGGAAGAGGCGCGTATGCCGAGCTTCTCCTCTTTTTTGCCGAAGGTGAAACCGGGCGTGCCTTTCTCCACGATGAAGGCCGAAGCGCCCCTGGCGCCTTTGTTCTTGTCGGTCATCGCCACCACGGTATAAGTCTCCGCGTCCCCCCCGTTGGTTATGAAATGCTTCATACCATTAAGAATGTAATGATCCCCTTTCTTGACGGCCGTGGTCTTGATCGAGGCGGCGTCGGAGCCGGCTTCCGGCTCAGTCAGTCCGAACGCGGCTATCTTCTTTCCCTTTGCCAGATCCGGAAGGTATTTCTTTTTCTGCTGGTCGTTGCCGAAAAGCACTATCGGGAACGTCCCCAGCGCGGAGGCCGCGTAGCAGACGGCGATACCGCCGCAGGCGCGCGAAAACTCCTCGGTGGCCAGGCAGAGGTTAAGCACGTTGACCCCCATACCGCCGTATTCTTCCGGGATAAACAACCCGAACATGTCGGATTCACCGGCAACCTTCATCACGTCCCAGGGGAATTCTTCGGTCAAATCGTATTTGGCGGCGACCGGGCGGATCTTCTCCTCCGCGATCTTGTGCGCCAATTCCTTTATCATTTTCTGTTCTTCCGTAAGTAAATAATCCATTTTATGACCTCTCTTCTTTGGTTACAGGTTCATTCCTTGTGCGGGATACCACCTGCCATGCCGCGCATTATATTACAATTTCTTCAAAAGCGCAACTTCTTTGCAATCGGGGAACTTCGGACAGTGAATACATTCCGCCCATATCTTGTGCGGCAGTTTTGAATGCGCGATCCTGCGGAATCCCATCTTTTGGAAAAAACCCGGCTGGTAGGTAAGCGCGAAAATGCTTTCCGCTCCCATCTTCGCGGCATCCTTAATACAATTCTCGACCAGCTGCCTGCCTATTCCTTTCTTCCAATGCCCGCGCTCCACAGCCAGAGACTTAACCTCTGCCAATTCCTCCCAGCAAAAATGCAGGGCGCAGCATCCGATTATCCTGCCTCCCCGCTCATAGACCCAAAAATCCCTGATGTTCTCATAGAGCTCGTTCAGCGCGCGCGGAAGCATCAGGTCCCGGCGCGCGAATCTGTTGATCAACAGTTGTATCGGTTTAATATCTTTGATACAGGCCTTACGGATCAGTCCCTGCCGTGAAACCGCTTTAATCTTATAGGTCTGCATTTTATTTTATCTCCGTGCCTTTTGCCACCACCACGATCCCGTTGTCCGTCACGAAAAACCTTTTCCTGTCCTCTTGCGCGTCGTAACCGATAACCATCCCCTGCGGGATGTTCACGTCTTTATCTATGATGGCGTTCTTTATCTTTGCGTATCTGCCGACGTTGACCCCTTCCATAAGGATCGAATCGGATATTTGAGAATAACTGTTGACGCGCACCTGAGGAGCAAGCACACTGCGCTGGACGCGGCCGCCGCTGACGATACAGCCGCCGGAAACCAACGAATCCAGCACCAGCCCCACCCTTCCGGTTATCTCCTCTCCGGCGAAGACCGTCTTGGCGGGCGGGCACTGTTCTTGGTAAGTCCGCAAAGGCCATTCCCTGTCGTAAAGGTTGAAAACCGGATCCACCTGCACCAGGTCGAGATTGGCCTCGTAATACGCGGATATCGTGCCTATATCCCTCCAGTACGCCGGGCAGCCGCTTCTCTTGTCGAGAAAATTATACGCGGATATCCGCATCCCTTTACGGATCATGCGCGGGATGATATCTTTGCCGAAATCGTGGCTGGAATCTTTTCTTCGCGAGTCGTCCTGCAGTTCCTGAAGCAGGATTTTGCTGTCGAAGACGTATATCCCCCGAGAGGCATATATCGTATCCGGCTTGCCGGGAATAGTCTTGGGCAGGGCGGGCTTTTCCTCAAAACCCGTGACCAGACAATCGCCGTCCACCTGCACCACGCCCAGGCTGCGGCTGTTTTCCTTAGGCACCTCTACCACTCCAACCGTAAGATCGGCCTCAGTGTCGCGGTGAAAATCTATCATCGAATAATAATTCATCCTGTAAATGTGATCGCCGGAAAGGATAAGGACCTCGTCCGGCTTATCCATCTCCAGGGCATAGACGTTCTGAAAAATGGCATCCGCCGTCCCCAGATACCAGGTTTCCCCCACCCTCTGCTGGGCCGGGAGCAACTCTATGTATTCGCCCAATTCGCTGGCAAGAATGTTCCAGCCCAGGCGGATATGCCTATGCAGGGAAGCCGATTTGTATTGGGTAAGTATGTAAACGCGGCGCAGTCCGGAATTGATGCAGTTGCTCAAAGAAAAATCTATAATCCGGTATATCCCGCCGAAAGGCACGGCCGGTTTAGTGCGATCCTTGGTCAACGGCCAGAGCCGTTCGCCCTTGCCGCCGGCCATAATAAAAGTAAGCACCCTGCGCATCATGGAAATATCACTCCCGTCACCCCCCGCCTGACCATCATCACCCCGATGGCGGCAAGCAGGATATACATTATCTTGGAAAAAGCGCGCGTCCCGCCCTCGCCGAAAAACTTGATCAAGAAATCAGCTTTCTTAAGCGTAAACCAGACAATCAGCATATTCAACGCCAGCGATACCATGCTCGGGACTATCCCGTAGCTGTCCAGCATAATTAAAGTGGTGGTCAACACCGCCGGGCCGGTGATTAACGGCATCCCCAGGGGGAAAACCCCCACGTCCTTTTCTTTCTCCCCGTATAAAGGCATTTTAGATGCCCCCGGGAACAACAGGCGCAGGGAGATCACGAAAAGAAGCAGGCCTCCGGCGATCTGAAAATCGGAGATGGTGATCCCCAGAAAACGCAGGACAAGTTTGCCGATCAGCATAAAAAGAACGGCAACCGCGGCGGCGGTACGCACGGATTCGGCGATGACGCGTTCCCTCGCTTTAGTCCCCAGATTATTCACCAGGGAAATGAACAAAGGAATATTACCGATGGCGTCAACGGCAACAAACAGTGGTATGAAAGCGAGAAAAAACGGCTCCAGCACCTTGAACATCTACTGCCCTCCGCTACGAACTCAAGGGATATGACATTAAAATGCTTTACGAGGATTGTTTTAAGTTAACACAAAAACGCCTCTGCCGCAAGGGAAAAGGCGTAAAAGCGGATTTTGGGTTTTAGGTTCTGGGTTCTACGAAAAATAATCCCGGGTTTATGTATATATTGCGTCTCAATATACCGCTGAACGTATGTTAGTTTAAGTTTTAGCGCTATATAACGCTAAATGTTAAACGAGACTATAATAAGTATCCCTTATTTAAACGTATATACAAGTTTTCCCACAATCAGATAAGCGGTAATTCAGGCGGCAAGCAAGACATTAGTTGAAGCGGATTTTTCGTCTTTAGTCTTGGGCTTTATAATAATCTCCACATCTCTATCCAATCTGTTAAGCAGAACCAAAAGCAGATCTAAAGAGAACATACTTAGCTTTCCGTTCACCAGACAGGAAATTTTTGATTGAGGAAGCCCGAGTAATCCAGAAGCCTCCTTTTGCGTGAGACCGCGTTCTTTTATAATTTCCGCGATACGCGACATTATCTGAGCGCGGGCTAACGTTCTTTGCGGATAAACGACACCAATATCGGAGAATACATTACCACTGCCTCTATGAATGATCTTTTTTATTCTCATAATTTATTCACCTCTCGCATAATTAGCTATATAATCCAGTTCCGCTATTTTTAATCGCCTTTTGATTAAATCCAAATCTTGTTTTGCTGTTTTAATACCATGCTTTGATTTCTTCTGAAAACAATGTAAAACATATATAACTTCTTTAAAACTTACGGTATATACTGCACGATATGTATCCCCAGAGAAATCCTCAACGATCTCTAAAACTCCGGCGCCTCCAAATCCTTTCAATGGTTTTGCAATTGCAGGTTTTTCTCCCTTTTGCGCTTCGCGAAGAGCATAACCTATATCATCTTTCACTTCTTCAGGGAAACTCCTGATATCTTCGCGAGAAGAACCGATGAAATCCAACCTTTTCATCTTCATTCTCCATTCAAAATATACCATATTTGGTATAAGATGTCAAGTATACTGCTTTACTGCAGAATCTTCATCGGCTGCTTCAACTTTTCCAGAAGAGCATACTCCTTCATCATCTCTTGCACGATAATTAAAGAACATCGGGCTGGCCCTTTCAACTTATGTATTCGCTGCTATAACACACAAGAATATTAAGTGTCTTATCGGAAACTTAAAGTATCCTAACCATGTAATACGAATGGTGTCCCGGCTTTTATAATCATAGCGCCTAAGAAAGAAAAAATAATGTTAATTGCATTACCGATAAGAAATATATTAAAAGTTCTACCCGTGTCATTTTTCCATCCAGCCCAATGAACACTCGTTTTTACTCCCAACCAAACTGCAATCCCTTGAGGCCAATTGTTTATAAAAGCGATTGTAAACATAAGTAATTCACAGCGTCCCAACCACCCAACTATTTCTCGTCCTTTAGGATGAATAACCTTTTCGTCAGGGAAATCGCTTTTAAATCTCGGCCAAAGTTCTTTATCAACTATATGGCTACAAACATAGTGCCCAATGATCAAAGAAATCCAAGATCCTATAATCCACAAAAACACTCCTAAACCCCAGCCATAAAAAGGTACTTTTAATTCTAACATGGTAACTCCTTTCCCAGAATATAGACTATAAAACACTTTTATCCAATAAAAAACCTCCGCTTTTTAGGCGAAGGTTATGGTATCCGACATACAGATTGATTCTTCACGTCGCGTTGCGAGTAATCGGCAACGGATTCCTTGCGGCATAGTATGAGGCCCCTTCTCACAAACAAATGTTAAACTTCTTTTATTTGACTGAAGGAAGAATAGACGTTACCTATTACCACAAATAATGTTATGTCATTCTCTCATCGCAGACAACAGGCGTCAAGGAATTTCATTTACCCCCCCTCCATTCAAACGATTTCGAGGTACGGAGTCCTATTATTTTATTCTCCTACGCAAAAACCTCGGGCACCTGGTCTGAACCCTTCGACAAGTTTTAATGGTAAGCAAAGTCGAATCCGATCGGGATAAACTTCGTCGAAGGATTAACCCGAAGAGCTTCATATTCACTTAAAACGATGTTAAAGAACAGTTACAAAATGAATATTTGCAACAAAATGGAAACGGCAATTTTTGAGAGAATGCCGATTTTAGCCAAAGCATGCTTTTGTGGCTGAGGAAATCCCGTATTATGCTTTACGACATACGGGACGGCGAGGATGTCTGAGTCCGTCCTGGCGAAAGCCGACGGACGAGTTCCGCAGCCGCCGAGGACATCAAAAGAACTTTGGCGTAAAGAAATCGGCCCTGAACGAACAAATTTGGCGTTTTCATTTTAAACCAGCCTGAACATTAGTTATTAAATATTTCTTGTCACGATACTTTTTGTGGCAACTCTTGATCCTTGCCTATCTCAGTTATGCACCTTAAGGGTATCAGGGTTATGCGCCGCATAACCTACGTACCCTTTTTATAGCTCAAGCCGTTGGAAGCGCTCAACCAGAAGTTTGTCGAACGCTTCGGCCAATTCCCCGGGAAGCAATGACTCCGCAAGCCTTGAACGAAACAGTTCTTTCTTCCCCATGAATTTCTCAAATCTGATCTTCTCGGGGATGCCAAGATAGTCCGCCAAAAGATCGATATCTCCCCGTTTGATCCGGCCCTTTTTCCCCTGAATGGTCAAAGCGGATTCCTCGGCCTCCTCAGGAATCACAATCCTGGAACAGACCAGATCATAGGCAGGCGCCAGACGCGCCAGTCCTTCTTCGTTATAAATAACGGAGTAATTCTTTACATGCGCGTCGCCGTTACCGATGAGAAAGTTGAACACGACGCGTTCAAAGAACAACTGCGCATCAAGCCCCGGGACCTCGGCGACGGTCTTTAACTTCTTTCCGATCTCCTCAACAGAGCCGTTGTATTTATCCTGCTTCTCCAGTATCTGGGAAAAATCCTCCTGATGGATCTTCCGCCGCCCCTCCCGGTCAAAACGCTTGACCACATAGGCCAAGCTTTGGTCCTTTAAATGCACCAAACAATGCGCCGGCACGGAGATCCCGATATCATCGGCGATCGTCATGCAAAGCTCTTCATTCTCCGGCAGGTTCGCGAACGCCTGCACCTGCGGCTTAAGAATGTATTGTCCGCCCTCAGCGGTCACTTTCAGATGCGGATCACCTGAGCGGTCAGCCAATTTCACGGAAAGTTTTGGCTGCACTCCGGAGATCGACATCTTCCCGACCATCTCCTGGGCCTTTAACGACACCCCGGCCAACGTCAAGTCAATAAACGGCTCTTTATCGACACCGAAAACCTTTCGCCATGCTGTTCTTCCTTTGTTCATTTTGCACCGCTTTCCCGGACAGTAACGGCGCCGATCGTGCTCTCACCGGTCATAAGCAATATCCCGAATTCATCCGTGCGATCGATCTTCTTCGTTGCGCACACGATGTCCCGATACCATCCTTCTGAATTCAAACCGGCAAAGAAAGGAAAAAGTATTGTTGATTCAAAAGGCTCCTCCCGCAAAGGCAAAGAAAGAGAAACCGCCTTCCCGCTCTTGAGATACGCGGCATCATAAATGAACCTGTAGCCCGCATCCGTTTCCTCAAGAATCCCTACAAAACGGTCTTGATAAAAGACATCCGCTTTTCTTATATTATTCCTTGCCATTACGCACGACCTCAAGATGATGTCCCAGGAACTCAAGGACCTGATTGACCTTGTCCAAACGCACCGTGTTCTTCCCCTGCTCGAGCTCTCTCACGAAACGAAGCCCGACGCCGACCCGCCTCGCGAACTCAATCTGGTCGAGACCAGCCTTCTTCCGAAGTAGCTGTATTGTCTTTCCAATGCTTTTCATAAATGAATCCTCCCCGGACTAAAGTCCGGGGTTTCTTTCCTGAATTATTACCCGCCACTGAGACTTTGGCGAGGTTAATCTTTGCGCATTCATCTTAGCACGAGCTAACACTTAGCCTTCCGATAGGCTAAGGTGTTAAGCACGAGCGAATACTTGGCTATCCAATTGGCCAAGGTACAGTAGGCTTTAAAGCCGGGGATTTCTGCGCTCCGATTAAAATATACACCCTAAAGGGTATAAATGCAAGATTTATTATTCAAAATATGCAGAATCAAGAAACTACAAGCCGCTAAAATACCCTATAGGGTATAATAATGAGGCCCTCCGGGCTGATCCAAGGTATGCATCCCTCACCTCCTCATCCTTCTTTATTACTTCCCTATCCCCGCGCTACGGAAAGCAACTGCCGCGTATACGGATGTTGCGGCGCCGAGAATACCCGCCCGGTCTCCCCCTGTTCGACAACCCTACCGTCCTTCATCACCGCCACCCTCGCCGCTGTCTTTTTCACGAGACAGAGATTATGCGTGATAAACAGGTAAGTCATTCCAAGCCGCTCCTTCAACTCCATCAGCATATCCAGCATGCGCGCCTGTATGGTGAGGTCAAGGGACGAGAGCGGTTCGTCCAGTATCAGGAACTTCGGAGCAGTCGCCAGAGCCCTGGCAATACAAATTCTTTGCCGCTGGCCTCCGGAAAGCTGTGAAGGCAGTCTCTCCGCCGCATCCGAAGGCATCTCTACCATTTTTAGCAACGAAACGACTTTTTCACGTAAAGATACCTTTTTCACAAGACGGTTTATCATCAGCGGTTCGGCTATTATATCTCCTACCCGCATACGCGGATTCAGACTGGCGTAGGGATTCTGAAAGACTATCTGCACCCCTTTACGGAAGGACTCTTCGTTTATCCCGTTGAAAAGCACTTCCCCGGAAGTCGGAGGAGTCAAGCGGGCGATGATCCTGGCCATGGTGGTTTTGCCTGAACCGGACTCACCTATCAAGGCAAAGGTCTCTCCTTTCCGGACATCAAAAGAGACGCCCCTCAATGCCGCGACGATGCCGGACCGGATACCCAGAACACCGCCGCTTAAAGTAAAATCCTTGCTCACATTTCTGACAGAGAGCATCTAAAAACGCCCCACTTTCTCGTAAGCTGCCAGCAGTTCCCTGGTATGCGCGTGCTCCGGGCAAGCGAACAATTCATCCTTCTTCCGGTTTTCCACCAGTTCCCCTTTAAACATCACCGCGACCTTGTCGGCGATGCGCTCGGCGATCGCCAAATTATGGGTAATGAACAGAAGTGAGAACCGCATTTCCTGCTTGAGCCGCATCAGTAGCCCGATGATCTCCGCTTCCGTGGTCATGTCAAGTGATGTGGTCGGCTCGTCCGCCACCAGCAGTTCAGGTTTACAGGCCAATGCCATGGAGATCGCCGCCCGCTGATTCATCCCCCCGGAGAGCTGGTGCGGATAACTTCGCGCCGCCCTTTGAGCGTCCGATATACCGGACATCTCAAGCAGTTTCACCGTTTCCCGCAGGGCCGCGGCGCGCCCCGCTCCGCGGTGCAAGCGGACGGCTTCGGCAATCTGTTCACCGATGCTGTAAACCGGGTTCAAAAAACTCGACGGCTCCTGGAAGATATAAGCGATGCGTCCGCCGCGGAAAGTGCGCAGACGCTCCTCCGGCATACCTATCAACTCTTCTCCGTAGAACAACGCGCTTCCGGAAACCGACGCCGCGCCTTCCGGGAGCAAACCGCAGATAGCTAATGAAGTGACGGTCTTGCCGGAACCGGATTCCCCTGCCATAACCAGGGTCTCTCCGCGGCCGATATCAAAACTCACCCCGCGCGCCGCGGCTACCTCTCCTGCGCCGCGGCCGAATGTCACGCTTAAATCCCTCACCGAAAGCAGCGGTCCCGACACTCCGGTAAATCCTTCTTTCATCCCAATTCCTTTCTGATCCCTTCGGCGATGAAATTAAAACCGATGATGGCCAGAAAGATCGCGCCGCCGGGGAAAACCGTTATCCACCAGGCAACGCCCAGGGTAGCTTTGGCCTCCGTCAGCATATTACCCCAGCTCGGCACAGGCGGTTGCACCCCCAGGCCCAGAAAACTTAAGCCCGATTCCAGCAATATCGCTCCCGCAACGGCAAGCGTGGCATTCACCAGCAGAGGACCGCAGGCATTAGGCAAAATATGCCTGACGATTATCCTCAAACTGCCGGCGCCTGACGCGCGCGCCGCCTCCACGAATTCACGTTCTTTCAAAGCCATTATTTCCGCCCGCACAAGCCTGGCCGGCCCCATCCAGCTGGTCAGACCGATGATGATCATTATGTTGAAAATGGAAGAATCAAGAAAAGCCACCGCCGCCAGGATAAGGAAGAAAGCCGGAAAACAGAGCATGACGTCCACGCAGCGCATTATGAACGCGTCCACGCTTCCGCCGTAAAAACCGGACAGGGAACCAAAAACAACGCCCAAAAGAGTTGAGATACCGACGGCGATCATCCCGACGCTGAGCGATATGCGCGCCCCGTAGATCAACCGGCTCAAAACATCCCTTCCCAAACTGTCGGTTCCCAAAAGATGCGCGGAAGACGGGGCGCAAAGTATACTGCCCGCATCTATCTGCGCCGGCTGGTATGGGCTTAGCAACGGCGCCGCCAGCGCGGCCAGCGCCATTATCCCTACTATACATATTCCGGTCAAAATCGGTCTATTCATCTTTTATCTCTCAAACGCGGGTCAATCCAGGCGTAACTCAAATCCGCGAGTAGATTTGCCGTCATGGTTAAAAGAGAGACTATCACCACTTCCGCCATGATCAACGGATAATCGCGCATCATCACCGCTTCGTAAAAAAGCCTGCCGGCTCCCGGAATGGCGAACACGGACTCAAAAATAACGCTCCCTCCCACCAGACCGGGAAGAGAAAGACCCATTATCGTTATCAGAGGCATCACCGCGTTGCGGAAAGCGTGCTTATAAAGCACACTGCGCTCCGTCAATCCTTTTGCCCTGGCCATGCGTATATAAGGCTGTGCCAGCGCCTCTATCATCGAAGAGCGCATATATCTTGCCATCGCCGCTATTCCCCCCAGGCTGGATACCGTGACCGGAAGGAACAAATGCCGGAAGATATCTACGGCCTTTCCGGCCGGGCTTAAATACTCGTAATCCAAGGAGGTTATACCGGAGACGGGAAGCCAACGCAGATTTATACCGAAGAAATTCATCAGCAAAAGCGCCAGCCAAAAAGTGGGTATGGCGAACAAGAAGAACATCACGGCAGTCATAACTTTGTCCAGCATACCGTCCGGCTTCAAAGCGCAGCGCACACCAAGCGGGATTGCCGCTGCAAAGATCAAAAACAAAGAAAGCAGGTTTATAGTTATGGTTACCGGAAGGCGCTCCGCGATCTTTTCTATCACCGGACGATTATCACTAAACGATCTGCCGAAATCCAAAACAGCAGTTCGTTTCAGCCAGTGCCAGTAACGTTCATACACCGGCTTGTCCAATTCATAAAGCTTCTCAAGCCGCTCAAGCGCCCGGGCAGAGATGCGCGGGTTAAGAGAATTCTCCAGCGCGCCGGGCTTGCCGGGCGCGAGGTTTATAACCGCGAAACTAAGCAGGCTGATGCCGAACAGTAACGGAATGATCCCTGCGAACCTGCGTAATATATATTTTCCCATATTGATTTTATTCAGTTAACCCCGGCAACGGCCAGGGTAACGAAGCCCGTATCGGTCGTCGGTCACGGTAACGTCTAAAAACGTGACCGCTTGACGATAGACAAAACGGGCATCGTAACCGTTAACCGATACACGACTAAATACAGACATCCGCTATCGCATCCTGTATCTCTGTTCCGCCGGCGGGACCCACCAGTCGATAAAATTATACCCTATACCCGCGGCCGCCGGCGCCACTTCCCGGAAACGTCGGTGAACCACATACAGACTGTCCGGGACGTAAATGAACATATACGGCTGGTCGGCGTAGATGAGTTCCTGTATCTTCCGGTAAAGTTCCCGCCTTTTCTGCTGGTCGAAAACGCGGCGCGCCTCCAGCAGGAGAAGGTCAACCTCCGGATTGGTATAACCGGCAAAATTGAATTCACCTTCTCTTGTGCGCGACGAATGCCAGATATCGTAGTTATCCGGTTCCCGCGGCAAAGCCCAACCCAGCAGGATCACATCGAAATCGCGTTTGTTGACGAACTCCCCGATAAAAACGCTCCATTCCACAACTTTTATCTTCACCTTTATTCCGATATCGGACAGCCTGCGCTGGATTATCTCGGCGGTCTTGATACGTTCTTCATTACCCTGGTTGGTAAGAATGGTAAATTCAAACTTTCTGCCGTTATTATCCAGTATTCCGTCTCCGTCGCTGTCTTCCCATCCGGCCTCCTTGAGCAGACGGAGCGCCCCGGGGGGATCGCAAGGTGAAGGTTTGACGGATGGATTGAACGCCCAGGACTGCGGCGTGAACGGCCCGGTAGAAACAGTGCCCAGCCCGAGCAGAACGATCTTGATTATTTCATCCTTGTCCACGGCCAGATTAAGGGCCTTGCGCACTCTGATGTCGGAGAAAAGCGGTGAACGGAGATTATATCCCAGATAGACGTAAGTATCGCCCGGTAAACGGAATTTACGGTATTCTCCCCGGAAATAGGGAGTGTCGGTCTGCCGCGTATATTGTAGAGGAGTAAGGCCGCAAAGATCCACGCCCCCGGTTTGCAGTTCCAGAAAAAGCGTGGACGGATCCGGTATGACCCGTTGCACCACGCGGTCTATGTTGGGGCGGTGCAGAAAATAGTTTTCGTTGGCATCCAGCTCTATTTTTTCCTGGGTCTTCCAGGATCTGAATTTATAGGGGCCGGTGCCGACAGGCACCCTGGAAAAAACTGAAGTATTCAAGTCCTCCTTCTCCAGTAAATGCTCCGGCACGATGGAAACGCTCCAGCTCGAAAGCGCCGGAGCAAAAGGCTCCTTGTAGAACACACGCACCGTATGGTCGTCCGGGGTCTCCAGTCTTTCCACGCGCTCGAAATCACCGCTATAAGGAGTACGCACCTGCGGATCAACCATCTTACGGTAAGTGAAGTCCACGTCGCGGGAGGTGAACGGCACGCCGTCCTGCCAGAACACCCCTTTCCTCAGATAGAATACTATCTGCAGGCCTCCGTCGAGAACCTCCCAGCGTTCCGCCAGATCTCCGGTCAAATTAAGGTCTTTATCGTACTTAACCAGCCCGTTGAAGATATAACCGCAGATACCGGCTGAAGCGATATCGGAAGCAAGCATAGGCATCAGGGTCCTTGCGTCTGCGGTGGAAGCGCAGATAAAGGCGTCCCCTTTATCTGCCGCTTTTGCCTGCGGCGCGGCAATAAAAAAGACTACCGCCGCTATAAAAGGCGATAGTCTTTTTACTGGCTTCTTCGACACCAGGCGTGCCTGGTTATTTTTCATCTTTCGAGCGTTACGGGGTTGCCTTTTGCGGCCCGTTAGCCTCAACCTGCGCAGCGGACGTATCCGGCGCGGAAGGGATTTCCTGGGCTTGTCCGGGAGAAGCCGCGGCCGGCTCAGTCTTGGCTCCGGCCGCCGCCGGGGCCGATTTTACCCCGCTCATCAGCGACCGGCTCTGGCGCACCGAAAGCAGGGCCAGCGTAAGACAGGTCAAAAGAAATATCACAGAGAGTATGGACGTCAGTTTTGTCATAAAACTGCTGGTCTTTGTTCCGAAAACCGACTCCATCCCGGAGAAAGACTCGATCAGTCCTCCGCCTCTGCCGGATTGGACCAGGATCATACAAATCAACAAAAAACAGACTACCACGTGTATTCCGATAATTATCACCATCATTTTTTTACCTCTGCGGCTTTTTTGATTATCTCCACGAAGCTTTCCACTTTCAGGCTTGCCCCTCCGACGAGCGCGCCGTCCACGTCCGGCTGGCGCATCAACTCCGCGATATTCTCAGGTTTAACGCTGCCGCCGTATTGTATCCTGATCTCACGCGAGATATCCCCGCCGAACAATTTATTCAAAACCCCCCGTATGTATTTATGCACCTCCTGCGCCTGTTCCGGGGTAGCCGTCTTGCCTGTGCCTATCGCCCAAACCGGCTCATAGGCTATAACAAGCTTCAAGGCGTCTTCCCCCGACAAACCGGCCAGGCCGCCGTTCAACTGCGCGTCCAGGACCTTGAAAGTAAACTCTTTCTCTCTCTGTTCAAGCGTCTCTCCCACGCAGACTATCGGGGTAAGGCCGTGCTTGAGGAGCGCCTTCAATTTATTGTTTACCGCGGCGTCGGTCTCGCCGAAATACTGCCTTCTTTCCGAGTGGCCGATAATGACAAAACCGCACCCGGCATCCTTGAGCATCGGCGGCGACACTTCCCCGGTAAACGCCCCCTCATCCTGCCAGTAGGTATCTTGTGCCCCTACGCTAATGTTGTTCCCGAATACCACCTCGGCGGTCTCGCTCAGAGAGGTAAAAGGAGGACAGATAACGACGTCCACGAGTCCTTCCTCAAGGTCGAAAAGGTTCCTTTTCAGGCCGTTGGCCAGTTCTATTGCCTCCCCTATCTTTTTATACATCTTCCAGTTACCGGCTATTATCGTCTTGCGCATTATCTCTCTCTCCAGTAAACAGCGTATTATTATTTAACTTCGGCAAGCGCCGCCACACCGGGTAATTCTTTCCCTTCCAGGAACTCCAGGCTCGCGCCGCCGCCGGTGGAAATATGCGTCATCCTTCTTTCCAGACCGAATTTTGCCACGGCCGCGGCCGTGTCGCCTCCTCCGATAATCGTCACCGCGTCAAGGCCGGCGATGAATTCCGCCACGGCCTTCGTGCCTTTGCTGAAGGGCTCCATCTCGAATATCCCCAGCGGTCCGTTCCAGACGATAGTTTTGGCCCCCGCCAGTTTGGCGTTGAAGAGCTTGACGGTCTGCGGCCCGATGTCCACAGCAATTTTTCCCTCCGGGATGTCCTCGCCGCAAATCTCGCTTTTCGCCGAAACGTCTATGCTCTCTACTATCAAATTATCCACCGGCAATAGAATCTCCTTCTTAAGCTCCGCGGCTTTAAGGAGTATCTCTTTAGCCAATCCCAGTTTATCCTGCTCGAGCTTGGATTTACCGATGTTCTTACCCTGGGCCTTGAGGAAGGTGTACGCCATGCCTCCGCCGATAATGATGCTGTCGCATTTAGGCAGGAGGTTCTCTATAACCGCTATCTTGTCCGAAACTTTTGCCCCGCCCAGAATGACGATGAAAGGCCGGCGCGGATCGGCCACCGCGCTGCCGAGATACTCGATCTCTTTGCCGAGCAGAAAACCGGCGGCGGATTTCAGGTAATGGGTCACTCCTTCCGTAGAAGCGTGCGCCCTATGCGCCGTGCCGAAAGCATCGTTGATGAAAATATCGCCGAGATCGGCCAGCTGTCCGGAGAACTCCGAATCATTCGCTTCTTCTTCGGAATGAAAACGCAGGTTCTCCAGAAGCACCACTTTCTCTTTTGCCGCCGAGACTTCTGCCTTCACCGTTTCACCCACGCAGTCGGAAACGAATTTCACCGGCTGTCCGAGCAATTCGGCGAGTCTCTTGGCGACCGGCGCCAGGCTGTATTTAGCCACCGCTTTCCCGTCCGGCCTGCCGAGATGACTCATCAGCACCAGCCTGGCGGCTCCGTTATTCAGGATATATTCTATCGTCGGCAGAGTGGCGCGGATACGCGTATCGTCGGTAATGTTCAACGAAGCGTCCTGCGGTACATTAAAATCAGCCCGCATAAGAACGTTTCTACCTTTAAAGTCAATGTCTTTTACCGTCATTTTGCCCATTCCCGCCTCCGTTGGATATTAAATCCCTGCAACTGCATATAATAAAAGATGACAGCGTCTATTGAATTATTACCTTTTAAAGGCTTTATATTATAATATTCGCGCGCGCTTGTCAATCCCTTCTACAAAAAAAAGGTGGGGAGAGATATTTGAATGTAGATAAGTATAAATAATTAAGTATTGTGTCCCCGGAATTCCCGCTATTTCCTCTACTGCGGGACTATTTTATGCGCGGCGACTGCGTCGTAGGTTATTATTTTGGTATTCGAACATTCCGGATCAGAACATATCCCTCCCCGGCTGTATTTCACTTGTGAGATCTGTTTAGACTGGTCAAAAACCAACTCGACTCCCCCGGTTGTATCAACCGGCCCAACCACCATGCGCGGGCTGCTGCCCTTAAAAACAGTATATACCTTATCCACCAGATTCTCATACGTGTGGTCTCCGCCGCCTGCCGAACAACCGTCCACGACTATCACCCCACCGGCATTCAAGCTGTCCCCCACCGGCTGGAGCGTATCAATATTATGGGTGCCTATACTGCTGCCGTCTTCACCCAGAGTCAAAGCGTACGAATTGGCATGCCCCATAATGATTATCTCATTGGCCTTCTGGGCATAACTGACCTGACCGTCTTTTTCCGTCCTTCCGGTAGCGTCCGCCAGGGCCTGTTTGGCCTCCTCAATGTTCGAAACTTCATAATACAGCACCCGCCTGTCGTTGGCTATCAGAGGAGGAATAAAAGAACCGCCGAATGTAAAAGCTCCGTTCCAGTCATGCCTGGCCGCGATCAAAACCGTCAACTGTCTTCCGTCGGGTTTATTTTCCAGGCGGTTCATCAGCATATCCTTGCGTATGCTCGAATCGAATCTTTCCCACCTGATATCCTCCAATAATAACCCGGAAGCTTTTTCCAGTCCGTAGGTTGAAACCAATTCCTCGATCTTCGCGGCGCCGCCGATCTCCTTGACCGTATTAACAAGAACCGAAAAACTCGAATCTATTATGTGCGCTTCCCCGTCTATTATCCTGTCCTGAGTGAATGCCGCCTTAATCTTATCCCTTCCCAACAGTCCGCATACCCGGCTAAAATCACTGTACCCCAGCGCATTGACCTGCTTCAAGACTTCGGCAAAACGTTCGATATTCGTATTCAACACGTTCCCGGCATCATCCTTGCCCAAGATTTCGCAAAACTCCTTAAAATTATCCACACCCATGGTATTAATACTTTTCATCACGTCATTAAAAGGAGTGGTTATGCCCGCCTCTTCATCCGCTATCGTAAGAGAGAAATAATAATCCTTGTTGTATGCCGCGAAGACCTTTTCCGTACCAAACAGCTCAACCGCGGCCTTAAAAGGTTCCAGCCCGATCTGGTCGACGGTCTTCAGGAAATAGTTGTACTGCTCCATATTCGCGGACAGCGTGTTCACCGTATCCTGCCCGAGATCACAAACAATAGCATCGTATTTGTCACTGCCCATGGACTGCACGGTTCTATAAACTTCTATCACCGAATAATTGCCGCTCACCAGCGCGTTGGCCACCTTATCCTTGCCGAACATATCGGCTACGGGGGCAAGATCCGGAAGATCCGCATCCATCACACTGTACATTGAGTTGAAAAAGAACGACTCCTCGGCGCGGATATGCTCTCCCATGTCCTCCTGCCCGATAATATCAACCACATTCCTGAGATTCTCTAAAAATTTATCCGTACCCCACTCTTCATCGGCAACAAATATATACATGCTTAATACCGCCGGGTTCTGCTCCAGTAAAACCAGGGTATTGTCCTTGCCCAGGATATCCTCGAAATCATTCATGAACCCGGAAAAAGCATCGACGCCCATGTCTCCGCATACCTGGGCCAGATACACTACGCCGCAGGGATCTTTTTCGAAAGAAGCCTGAATGGTATCAGCCCCGAACACATCGACCACGGCCTCATAATTCTCTTTGAACTTTTCTATATCATTGTCCTTTGCAAGCATCTGCAGAAAACACGCGCAGGATCGGGGATCCCCGGTCATCAAAGCAATCATCTTGTCCTTGCCCGCAAACGCGTTGATCTTTGCCAGGTTATCCTCTCCCAGAACCGCCACGCTCTTCAGCAACTCGGTAAAATCCCCGTCTTCATGCGTAAAAGCCGCAGCCACCGCCTCTTTGCCATACGTATTGACAAGGGTATTCAGCATATCAAAGCCGTTGTCGGCCAGAAACTGCAGCGTGTTTTGAAAATCATAATGGCCGTTGGCAAACGCCTTTCCCACCGCCTCCCGGCCCATAACACCGGAAAGCTCGTTCACCTTTTCCCTGTACGCCTGTTCCCCTCCCATCGCATCCATCTGTTTAGAAAGCCAGATAAATCCCTCGCTCATGCCCAGCCCGGGGTACTTGTTATAATCGGCGCGGAGATTTTCCATGCCGAATATATCCGCAAGCACCCAGACTTTTTCGAGCGCTCCCGCCCATTCATGGTAATATTCCACGGACGGCTTTTCGGTAGTCCGGCTGGCTTCCGTATATGGATCACTCTCCACATATTGATGCATCACCATTTCTCTGGTCAGACCGCCGCCGCGCACATACAATGTTTTGGCCGAGGCATCGTATAATGAAATAAAATCCTCGAATTCCGTGCCCTTGACATCCGCGTAATCGACGCTTTTCACGGTTACGCTGTCCGAGGGCCAGATAAAATCATCCCCGGACAGGGCTTTCCAGGCGGCGGCCACCTCGCTAAAAATTCCCCCGGTATTCTCCATAACCGCGCCTTTATCCCGGTATTGCGCGAAAAAGCGGTCCTGTTTTTCCTGGGGATAATTATTGTCGGACGCGGAAGACCACAAAGCATCCTTCCCGGAAACCGCATCCAGATACCGGGTATTTTCTCCCCGGGCCTGTTTATCCGCCGCAGACCAGTCTAAACCGGCACCTATAAGCTCCTGCTCAACCGCTCCGTGTATGACCGCGCTTACCGCGGCCTGGATACCCTCTGCGCCCGCAATATCTTTGCCCGAGAAGATCCCTGCGTTCACCAGCAAAACATCTGTTCCGTCCGCTGTCTGCGCACGCAAAGACTCGAATTTGCCGATATCAATCTTGGTCAAATCCTCGACGCTCATTTGTCCGGGATCAACCAACCTGACCTCGTAATCCAGATCGTACGCTCCGGCAGGCAGATATTCTTTCGCTTCTTCCAGGGCATCAGTGAACAACTTCCCCGCCCCGGGTAAAATCTCATCCGGAGAGCCCGCGTTCGGCATAAGAACGGACGCATATAACTCATACTCCGTGCTTAAAGAACTGTACCCCAAAACCCCCTGTTCAGCCGAATATCCCGCCTCAAACCCGGCATTTTGCATGCCAGGGGAAATTACCCCGTTGCCCGCAGTCTGACCGATAGCGTTGAGCGTGTCCGACGCAAGTGGAGATTCAACAACGGGAGCATCCTTTTCAACGGCAGAAATATCCGTACGCACTAATTTCATCTCGCTTATCGCGCTTTCAGAAAGGACATTAAATTTAACGGCGTTCCGCGCATCTCCTTTGAAATCGGAAAGAAGCACGAAATAGGAATTAGACTGATAAAAATCCTCCAACGCCTTAACCGAACCTCTCCAGCCGCTATTGCCGCTGATCCCCGCAATCACTCCCTTCCTGGTACCCACCGCTGGAATTGCCGCTTCGCCAAAAGACTCCGCGCGCAGAACAGAAGGCAGGATAAGACACACCGACAGAACAATCAGCACGAAAATGATCTTATTGCTTATTTGCCTCATGCGGGACCCTTTTCATCCTCCATTGAGATATAGAATGGTAAAAAAAGCCACGATCCAGTATTCGTAATACCGTGACCGTGGCATCCATTTGTTCGATAATGAGGAATTATCAAACAGTTATGATAACTCGCATTTAAAGTGTATCATATAATGATGTTATTACAAGACTAATAAACAGTCCTGCTGAAAGCGCTTTCACGGGGCCAAATTGCGGGATCACACATTACAAACACATATGGCAGAGGATTTACATTTACCGGATCTACCTACAGAGGACGCTGCCTGGAAACACCTATAATATTTAGGGTTACAGAAATAATACTCCTTGAAGCCCTACCCGGATTATTTTTATAACTCGCTGTTTTACATGTTGTTGGACACAGCTTCTGCATTACCACAGCGACTGCATTACATTTCTATATATCCATTACAACTATGATGATTATAATACTTCCCTAAATTCAGACCACTGGTTAGCAGTTTGCCGAAAAAGTCCCCAAGGCATGGCATAATATTCTCGTCGTAGAAAAATCATTATACAGACGAGTAGAATAGAAGCCATGATGGGGATGACCAATAAACAAAGGCAGATGTTTCGTATGGTTCAGATAACCGATCTTGTGCCTGAGGAACATCCGTTGCGAAGAATTCGACCTTTGATAAATAGCGAGCGTATTCGTGAATTGTGCGAGCCGTTTTATTACGAGAATAACGGACGCCCGTCTATTCCCCCTGAGCAATTGTTTCTTGCGCTTGTGGGAGGATATCTTCTGGGAGTCCGCTCCGACCGGAAATTGATTATGGAATTGCAATGCAACATGGCGTTTCGCTGGTTCGTAGGGCTGGATATCAATTCTCCCGTGTGGGATGCTTCCACATTTTCCAAGAATAGGGAGCATCGGTTTGATGAATCCGGGGTTTTGGAACAACTTTTTGACGACACGGTTAAACATGCGATAGCCGAAGGGCTGGTTTCGACGCATTGGAGCGTTGATGGGACGCTCGTCAGAGCAGATGCCGGTTATAAAAGTCTTGCGCCGATTGAAGTATACCAGTCCGTAAACGAATACAAGAAGACGATTCGCGGGAAATCCGCATCGAAGAATGGTTCTGCTCAAGAAGATTCCGATTCCGGCAATCCGACGGTGACTTGGCAAGGGGGAAAACGGATTTTTAGGTTCCTCCGGTAATGATGTGTATGTTTTCTTACTTCTTTTTCTGTTCATGGTAAGAGATTCTTTCAAAACAATGGCTTTTTCAGCAGACTGTTAAGTATTGTGTCCCCGGAATTAAAAGGCTTTTCTACCCTTGCCTTTAACGGTGGGTTTGGGTATCATATAAGTTATGATGCAGGACGCGCATTCGCATATACAGGATTGCGGAGCAGCCGCCGCGGTTGAATTACTGCGCGAGGCTTCTTCCGCCGGGATAAAACGCATATTCTGCGATTCCACTTCGCCGCTCAATTTTCAACTCCTGAAAGACCTGGCATCCGATCAAATGATAGTCCCTTTCTTCGGCCTGCACCCCTGGCACGCAAATTCCGCCCCGGCCGGATGGTTGGAATCACTTTCGGAAATAATGGCAACGTTTTCATCCTGCGCAATCGGGGAGATCGGGCTCGACAAAGGTAAACGCGGGCCGGATATCTCCCTGCAGGAAGATATCTTCCGCAAACAACTGGAACTCGCAATTCAAGCCCGCAGGCCGGTAACGATACACTGCGTGAAGGCCTGGAAAGAGCTGCTGGATATCCTTAAATCATACGGCCGGGAATTGCCGCCGTTCTTGCTGCACGCCTTTTCCGGCATGTCCGGGGAGCTTGCGGAACTCGCGGCCCTGGGGGCTTTCGTGTCCTTCTCTCCCCAGGCGCTCTTCTCCGGCAACCCGGAAGTCGAAACGGCGCTTCACTCCGTGCCGGCAGACCGGCTGCTGCTGGAGACCGACTTCCCCTACAGGTTTAACGGAGAGGTGAACGGTCCAGCGTACGCCGGGCTGTTATCCCGGGTGTACGGAAAGGCCGCGGGAATATTGCGCGTAGAACGCGAAAAAATGGAAGAAAGGATTTGGAATAATGGATCGCTTTTTACGCACGGAATTACTGCTCGGTAAGAAAGCATTGTCCCTCCTGCGCAAAAGCCGCGTGACGATAATCGGTCTCGGGGCGGTAGGCAGTTATTGCCTGGAAAGTCTGGCGCGCGCCGGGATAGGGAATTTCATCCTGGCGGATTTCGACGTGATAAAAAAAAGCAACTTCAACCGCAACATGCTGGCTCTGGAAGAAACAGTAGGCAAATACAAAACCGAGGCCGCCGCCGAGCGCGTGTTTTCCATAAACCCTTCCTGCGGGATAACGCTCTTCAACGAAATGGTTGACGGGAGTAATATCGGCGAAATCTGTTCGGGAAGCGATGTGGTGCTGGACGCGGTCGATTCTCTCGGGCCAAAAGCGGAAATACTCGCTTATCTGGCGGCCCATAGAATACCTTCGGTCTCGTCCATGGGCGCCGCGTTAAGAAAAGACCCCTCTGCGGTGCGCTCGGGAGACATCTCACAGGTTATCTTCTGCCCTCTGGCGCAGAGACTGCGCAAACGCCTCAGAAAAAACGGCACAACTTCAGGCATACTCTGCGTTTACTCCGAAGAGGAACCCACAGCGGCCTCAACCGCAGGAGAGGAAGAAGAATATTTCAAAAGAGGCCGCCAACGACGGATACTCGGCAGTCTGCCGACAGTGCCGGCGGCCTTCGGGGCAACGCTCGCCTCTCTGGCCCTGGAAATACTGCTCAACCCTAAAAGGATAAAACGTTAACGGCGTTCCGGCAGATGCACGGCGATACTGTCCATCAGGATTCTTGCCGCCGCCTTGTTGCCTTTCGCCCCTACGCGCACTTCTATACGGGAAACACTCGGCGAAATACGATGGATATCCACCCAGACCGTGCTGCCGTCGTAATAAGTACTGAGCAGCTGCGCCATATCGCTCTTGACGGTCTCCTTTCTTATAAGCATCGCCTTATCTCTCAACCCTTCTTTAGAGGCGCGCAGAGCTTCCTCAAAAGGAACTCCGGTTTCATAAACGAGTTTTCCCGACAGCCAGACCGCGGTCCCCACGCCTCCTCCGACAGCGCCTGCCAGCAGTGCCACGCAGCCGCAAAGGTTGAGAGCCAGGCCGGCACAGACTATGGAAAGAGCTATTCGCTTGAACAAATCCCACCTCCGTATGAAAAGGATGAATAACTTCCCCGGACGCGGGGAATTATTTTTTTATCCTGCCGCATGCTTCAGCAATAAATAACCGCCGATAAGCATGATGAGAAAAACCACGGAAAAGATATCAAAATATTTCTCGACCGTCTTCTGGATCCCGGCCCCAAATATCCTGATGGACCCGGAGACCATGAAAAATCTCCCGGCCCTGCCGACCAGGGAAGCGCACACCAGCACCGGCAGGGATATTCTGAAGACCCCGGCGGAAATAGTTATCGCTTTGTAAGGTATGGGAGTAAAGGCGGCGGTAAAAACGGTAAAAAAAGCGTTCTCGCCGTATTTCCTGCCGATAACCGATATCACTTCCCGCAGATTATAAGTATTTATGATCCATTTCCCGATAGTCTCGTATAAAAAGAACCCGATAGAATATCCCAGAAGAGCGCCCAGGACCGATCCCGCTGTGCATATACAGGCATATTTCAACCATTTCTCCCTCTTGGCCGCGGTCATCGCCACCAGCAGGACGTCCGGGGGAACCGGAAAAACCGAACTCTCTATGAACGCCACCCCGAAAAGCGCCCGAGGCGCGTGCGGCGAACCGGACTGCCGCAGCGTCCAGTTATACATTCTTCTCAGCCAGTAAAAAGGAGAAATCTTTCTTAACATATTTTTTAGCGTTATTGATTCCGCTCAGCCAGTGTATTATCCTCTATTCGGCCTAAAAGTCCAGCAAAAGCCGTGATCACAAGGCCGCCTATCATCCCCTGTGGTCCGTTCATCATTCGGCCGGACGATCTTTTAAACTATATTCTGATCACATCTCCGCTGGTGTACAACGAAACGAAAAGCAGCAGATAATTCCTCAAATGCGTGGTGAGGAGAAAGTTGTTGCGGACGTGCCGGCGGCCGTTCTCGCCGAGCCCGGCGGCGTAAGCCGGATTTCCGAGCAGTTGTTTCAAGGCGAAAGCCGCCCCGTCTATTGAATGACACAAGAGTCCCGAATAACGATGTTTTATCTGCAGAGGTATCCCGCCGACCCCTGAAGCCACCACGGGCTTGCCTTTCCATAGCGCCTCGGTAACCGTCAAACCGAACCCTTCCTTGAGCGACTTCTGCATGATCACCGTGGAGCCTCTTTGCAGGGCGTTTATCTCGAGATCGTTCTGCTTCATCAGCAATATGTGTATATCGGGATCTCCCTGCGCCTTTTCTCTGACTTCAGAAAGGACCGACATACCTTCCGGGTCGTCGGAAGCGGTGCCTCCGGCAAGCACGAGCCGGCAGTCGGCGTGCTTGCGCGCCAGACGGAAGGCTTCGATCACCCCTACCGGATCCTTCAGGCGGTCGAAACGCGATATCTGGGTGATCACCGGCTTATCGCGCGGGATACCGTATTTATCCATCACCCGCTTGACGGTCTCATCCGGCAGTTCCCGGTTTTTGTCGCTTAAGGGATCTATAGAAGGAGAAATAAGAAACTGCCTGATGGGAAGCCGCATGGAGAAAGAAGGCGCCGAAAAAACTGCGGAGTCGTAACGCGGGATGAAATCCATGAGAAAATCCCAAACCCTGCGCGAAGGATTGGAAACGTCGATATGACAGCGCCAGAGCCACTTGTTCCCGGATTTCTTCTCCACAAGCATTATCGGCTGGGGGTCGTGGACGAAAACGATGTCCGCGCCGGTATCCATTTCCTGCGCGTTCTTCCTGCCGGTCTCGCGGAATATCTCAAAATCGGCGGCGGTCACTTCTTCCGGTCTGCCGTGCAGCGCGTTGTGGAATTTCTTGGTCACTTCGAAAAACTGCTCTCCGCCCTTTATCACGTCCCAGCGGGTATCGACCCCTACCTCCTTAAGCAGAGGGACCATCCGGTTCAATATCTCGGCCACCCCGCCTCCCACGGCGGTCGAATTAACATGCTGTATTCTTTTACCTCGCAGCCTTTCCGCCAGGATATTGAGGTCGTCCACTGCCGCCTGTCCCACTACCGGTATATAATCCTTCAGCTCCGACATAGACAGCCTATCCTTTTCTCCACTATAGACACTATGCTGTTTTTTAGTCCATCAAGGCTCTGGATATAAGGATCGAGCCTGGATATCAATCCGGCGGTTGCCTCATCGCCCAGGGAAAGCCTTATCCAGCTGGAAAAATCGTTGTCGTTATGGTCAAGCCTCAGTTTCGCCTCTATAAAGTGAAAATATATGCAGTCCACGCTCACCTGCTTCAATATGTCCAGGAATTCTTTCAGCGTGTAAGCCTGCCTACCGAGTGAATAGATGAAACTCACCGATTTGATAAAATGGAACTCCTCCCCCTCGCCGGAAAACCGGAATTGGGCAAGCGGCGATTCTTTCAGATGCCCTTCTATCACGGAAACGATGGCCGCTCTTATTTCGTGTATGGAAGAGAACTGCACGGTGTCTATCGCCGCCAGTTTTTCCCCCAGTCTGACGTCCCCGACGGCCGAGGAGACCCAATAAGCGAAATCGTTCAAAGGTTCTGAGACGAAGGCGTCGTGCTGCTGCAGAAAACTGTGCGTGTGATGATAAATGGCCGCGCCCGTAGCCTCTTTGATCAGACCGAGCAGCTGCGGGATGGTCGCGGCCTTCAAACCGGTCAATTCCGGCAAATTAAGACGCGAAAAGAAAACGAAAGGTTCCGCCGCCCTCTTTAGCTCCGGCATATGCTTTCCTCCCTGAGCGCGAGTAATTCCCGCAGAAAAAGAACAGCCTCCCGCGGCGAATTCAGATAATATCCGGCCGCCGAAGCGCGTTTAGCGCCCACGTAAACGGTTATTCCCCGGTGTTTGAGCGCGCGGAAGGCGTCCTCGTCGGTCCTGTCGTCTCCCAAATAAAGCGAAGTTACATCTCCGGCGCCGCGCAATATCTCTTTAACGGCCGTGCCTTTATTATGCCTGCCCGGCGGCAATATCTCCAGAACTTTTTTGCCTTTTTTAACGGCGGCCGCGCCTTCGTCTACGGACCGGGCGACCGCGCCCCGAAAGACCTTCTTCGCCAGCGACGTCCCTCGCTTATCCGCCAGCCGGAAATGCAGCGCCAGAGATATACGTTTGTCTTCGCAGACGATCCCCTTGATTCCTTTCACTCCGGCGGTGATCCTCCTCTTTATGCCGGACAATACCGCCCG
>DIEK01000111.1:0-6960 GCA_002418595.1 Candidatus Omnitrophica bacterium UBA5776
CACCAACTAGCTGATAGGACGCGAGCTAATCTTCAAGCGGCACCCCGGCTTTCGCCGGTGCACCTTTACTTGCAGCGGCTTGCGCCGCCGTAAACACATCGGGTATTACCCTCACTTTCGCAAGGCTATTCCCAACTTGGAGGTATATTACTCACGTGTTCCTCACCAGTCTGCCGCTATATCCCCGGACAAATCGACATCCGCCTTGCGGCTTCAATCTCTCCATCCAGGGTATCGCTCGACTTGCATGCCTAATCCACGCCNNCTGAGCCAGGATCAAACTCTCCGAAAATCTAGAAAAGTTTGTATAAAGGCTCTTTATTGCTACTTTTACCCGCATAAATCCCTTAAGGATTTACGGGTCTTACTTTTTGTGCTTGGCTATTCCTAAATTCTCAAAGAACGATGATACCGAAATCTATCTAAAATAAAAAAAGCGTCCCGCACCTTCCGGGACGCTTTTTACAAAGCGCCAGATAGGCCCGGTTGTCAGTTGCCGATAATGTCAATAACCTGTTTTATTTTCTTCACGAAAATAGGATGGTATCAACTGCTGTCCTAGCAGGGTTTTTAAGTTATACCAAAGATGCCTTGGGTTGTCAATAACTTTTTTTTATTTTTTTTCCTTCTATTCTGATTCACAATCCCAACAACCTGCCTGCTAACAAGTTAAGAATCTGCGGCGAGACGGAATAACGGACGCCGCATTCAACATCGCGCGCCTCTATGGAAGTAAATAACGCGGCAATTACCTGCCCGCCACCAGTTGAGTGATCTGGAAAACCGGGAGGAACAAAGCGATGACGATACCGCCTACCACCACTCCGAGAAAAGCGATGACCAGCGGTTCTATCATACTGGTCAGGCCCGAGACCTGCGCGTCTACCTGCTCGTCGTAGAAATCGGCTATCTTGGAAAGCATCTTTTCCAGTTGTCCGGTCTGCTCCCCCACGCTTATCATACGGCAGACCATAGGAGGAAAGACGCTGCTTTTTGTCAAAGACGCCGCGATCGGCTCCCCGTTTCGAACCGCGGTCCGGCAATCGATAATGGTCTCTTCGACAATCTTGTTGCCGGCTGTCTTGGCCACGATATCCAGCGCGCTCAAGACGTTTACCCCGCTCTTGACGAGAGTGGAGAAAGTCCTGGAAAATTTTGCGACCGCCACTTTGCGAAAAAGCTCTCCCAGTATGGGCACGCGCAGCTTCAGCCTGTCCAGATCGCGCCTGCCCTTGTCGGTAGAAACAATCTTCTTCAGAGCGGCGCCGCCGGCCGCCACGGCTATCGCCAGAAGAATGAAATACTGCTTCAGAGCGTCGCTGACGCCGATCAGGACTCGCGTCAAAAGAGGCAGTTGTCCGCCCAGCATCTCGAATATACCCTTAAAAGTCGGAACCACCTTCAGCAGCAGTACCGCGGTTATCGCCATGGCCATAGTAACCACGACCGCCGGATAGACAAGGCTTGATTTGACCTTCCGCGCCAGCGCCAAGGATTTCTCCAGATATGAAGCCAGCCGGTCAAGGACCTCATCGAGCATACCGGAAGCTTCCCCTGCCTTGGTCATATTCACGAAAAGTTCGGAGAAAACCGCCGGGTATTTTGCTATCGCGTCGCTCAAACTGGTGCCGGCGCGGATGTCCCTGGCTATCGCCTCCACCATATCCCTGAACGCCCTGGTCTCTACCTGCTCGGAAAGTATCGACAAGGCCTGCACCACCGGAATGCCGGCGTCGATCATCGTGGCCAGCTGGCGCGAGAAAATAACCAGGTCTTCCGATTTGACTTTACCGCCGGACACATTTCTCTGCGCGGCAGTCTTCACCGCTTCCACCTTCAACACGATGAATTCTTTTTTGTGCAGGGCGGCAACCGTTTCCGTTTCCGACTGCCCCTCGATGCTTCCGGCCAGGGTCTGACCGTTCTTATCTTTTACCAGGTATTTATATACAGGCATAACCGCCTCAGAAGTCCACCTTGTCCACGACCCGCAGGAACGCTTCCACCACCTTGGGGTCGAACTGCTTGCCGGAATTTTTCTTTATTTCCTCTACCGCTTCTTCTTTTGTCAGCGGTATTTTACGGTAGGAACGCGCCGAACGCATGGCATCATAGGCGTCCGCCAGATGTATAATCCGCGCTCCCAGCAGGATGTCGTCTCCGCTGCGGCCTTCCGGATACCCGCTGCCGTCATAATGCTCGTGATGCTGTTTAACAAGTTTTGTGACGTCCTCAAGGAACGTCAACGGCTCCAGTATCTCCACCGCGGTATTGGGGTGAAGTTTTATCTGTTCCCATTCCGCAGGAGTAAGGCCTGCCGGTTTCGACAATATGACGTCTTCCACCCCGATCTTGCCGAGGTCGTGCAGTTCGCAGGCCTCGATAAGTTTTTCCAGCTCCTCTCCGCTAAGCCCCATTTCCTTGGCGATCACCGCCGCGTAAGAGGCCACATTCTCCGAATGCTTACGCGTATATTTGTCCTTGGCTTCTATGGTGTGCGCGAGCACCTTGATCGTGCGCATATAAGTGCTTCGGAGATCCTCATAGAGCTTCACCATGTTCTTGGTCGATTCTTCTATCCTTCTCGCCAGAATGTTATTCTGTTTATACAAAGAATGATTATGTTCCTGGATATCGTTCAGCAACTGCCTGTGCAAGGTCATTATATGACGCAATTCCAGCCCTTTCTTCACGAGGAATATCAGTCTCTCCATATTGACGGGCTTGAAAATGAAGTCATACACCCCGCTCTTTATACCGTCGCGCATCATACGGGGATCGGCCTCGTTCAAAAAACCTATTATTATACAGTCCTGGTCTATCTCGCGAAAAACCCGGATAAGATCATCCATGACCGTCCCGGGCATATCCAGTTTGATTATGATAAGCGGAAAGGGATTGTTGCGGAAAGCGGAAACGGCGGCTGCCACGTCCGTCTCGTGAAATACGGGATAACCGCCCTCTATGAGAAGCTCTTCCTTAAGATACCTGGCCATCTCGGTTTCATCTGTCAAGAGAAGTAATGCCGGAACAGCGGACATCTTATTCCTCCTTCGTGGCTCTAAGGGCTTCTTCGAGAGTAGTCAAACCGTCCCTGACCTTCAGGAACGCGTCGTGCCTAAGACTGCGCATCCCGGTCTCCCGGAAGGCATATTCCCTGATGGCGTCCTCGGGGGACTTTTTTATGATCATTTCCCTGATGGTATCGTCTATGATCAGCGCCTCGGCTATAGCAATTCTACCATAAAAACCGCTGTTATTGCAATATTCGCACCCCGGCGCGGAATAAAGCGTAATTTTTTCCGCCGCGTCCGCTCCGCACCCATCGAAAAAACCCGCGCTTTCCAGCATCCGGCGGTCGGGCTCAACCGGCTTT
The DNA here is from genome assembly GCA_002418595.1 of Candidatus Omnitrophica bacterium UBA5776. Classification (GTDB taxonomy): domain Bacteria; phylum Omnitrophota; class Gorgyraeia; order Gygaellales; family Profunditerraquicolaceae; genus Undivivens; species Undivivens industriae. The sequence continues at coordinate 3,377 of DIEK01000111.1, forward strand.
CTACAGCGCGGGCAGATGCGCCGGCACAAACGCTGGGCGCAAAGCGTGACTATACTTGTGGCGGCCAGAAACGGCTCCACCCCCATGTCTATTATCCTGGTAATTGTGGAAATGGCGTCGTTGGTATGCAGAGTGGAAAGCACCAATTGTCCGGTCAGGGAAGCTTTGATGGCGATATCGGCCGTCTCGGAATCCCTGATCTCTCCGATCATTATGATATCCGGACTCTGACGCAATAAAGCCCTCAGCCCGCCGGAAAAATCCAACCCTATATCGTGCGATACCTGGACCTGGCTGATACCATATACCTGGTACTCCACCGGATCCTCGATGGTAACGATGTTCCTGTCCGGAGTGTTGAGCTGGTTCAATATCGAATACAAAGTGGTGGACTTACCTGAGCCGGTCGGGCCGGTGACCAACACCATTCCGAAAGGTTTCTTCGCGGTCTCCTTGAACACCGCCAGCGGCTGGGGAGAGAAACCCAGTTTGTCCAGGCCGACCGAAAGCGAAGTCTTGTCCAGGATGCGCAATACGAATTTCTGCCCGTAAGTAGTCGGCAGGCAGGAGACCCTGAAATCTATCTCCCGGCCCTCGAAACGCACCCTGAAACGCCCGTCCTGGGGGACCCTGCTCTCGGTAATGTCAAGGTTGGAGATTATTTTAAGACGCGCGATAACCGCGTTCTGGTTTAACCGCGGTATCTTGAATATCTCCTGCAGAGCCCCGTCTATACGGTAGCGTATCTTCAAACAGTCGTGCTCGGGCTCTATATGTATATCGGAAGCGCGCTTGCGTATCGCCTGGCTGAGCAGAAAATCCACTACTTTGACTATGGGCGGTTTCTGGCTTTGCCTGAAACCGGAACTCAAATCCATATCCTCGGAGGAAGAAACGTCCTCCTCCTCTTCGGCCCCGCCTTCTTCCTTCAATATGGAACTTATGTCGGCTTCCTGCTCTTTGGGCCCGTATTGCGCCTCGATGGCCCGCGATATATCCTCCTCCGTGCTCAACACAAGGTTCAGCCCGTATCCGGTCACGGCGCTCAGGTCGTCGATGGCGACTATATTCAAAGGATCCGACAGTGCGACCGTCAAGGTGCCGCCGATCAGGGAAAGCGGTATTATGCGGTATTGCCTGGCGATCCGCTCCGGTATCAGGTCGAACAGTTTAGCGTCGAATTTGTATTTATTCAGCCGCAGGAGCGGGATAAAAAGATGCTCCGACAACACGGTTATCAGCTTTTCCTCGGTAATGAGTTTTTCGTCCAAGAGCACTCTTCGCAGCGGCAGCTGTTTTCTGCGTTGGGCTTCCAGCGCCTTACGCAGCGCCTCCGCCTCCACTGCCTTGCTGTTGACCAGTATCGAGATTATATTTTCTTTTATGGACACCATTTATTCTGTTTATCCCGCCGGTCACCCGCGCGGGCTCCTTGGCCGGCGGCCGTTATTCGTCGGCCGCAGTTACCCTGAAAACTTCTTCCACCGTCNNCCCCCGCCAGTCTCATCCCCTGCTGCCTCAAAGTCTGCATGCCCTCCTCCACCGCTTGCTTCTTTATCACGTGTTCCTGGGCCATGTTAAAAATAAGGTTCTTTATCCCGGGGGTCAGCATCAGGACTTCGGCTATGCTTATACGTCCGCTGTATCCCGTCTTGGAACAGGCCTGACAACCCTTACCGCGAAAAAACCGGAGCTCCCCGTCCGGCTTGATTTTAAGCCCTTCGGCGGTCTCCCTGCTCATAACATATTGCTCGCGGCAATGAGGACAAATCCTGCGCACCAGACGCTGCGAGACGGTACAAATAAGCGAAGAATTTATCAAATACGGTTCCACTCCCATGTTCACCAGCCTGGCGATAGCCCCTGCCGCGGTGGTGGAATGAAGCGTCGAAAGGACGAGGTGGCCGGTGAGGGCGCTTTTAATGGACATATCCACTGTCTCGAAATCCCTGATTTCCCCTATCATTATCACGTCCGGGTCCTGCCTGAGGATAGAACGCAGGGCGGAGGCGAAAGTAAGCCCTATCTCCGGATGGACCGTTACCTGGTTGACCCCGATAAGTTGATATTCGACGGGGTCCTCCACCGTCACAAGGTTCCTGTCCGGTTTGCCGACGAATTTCAGCATGGAATACAAGGTAGTGGTCTTGCCGCTGCCGGTAGGGCCGCAGACCAGTATCATCCCGTGCGGCACGCAAGCGGCTTTTTTCAACAAAGAAACACAGTATTCCGAAAAACCGAGTTTGTCTATATCGAGCGTTGCTTGAGAAGTATCCAGGACGCGCAAAGCGGCTTTTTCCCCGAAACTCGTGGGTATGACGGAGATACGAAAATCCACCTCACGTCCCTCTATCTTCCTACTGAACCTGCCGTCTTGAGGTAGGCGATGCTCCGCTATGTTAAGCTCGGACATTACCTTAAGACGCGAAATTATGGGCGCGTGCATCCCGGAAGGAGGAGCGCTTATCTCCTGCAGGATGCCGTCCACGCGCAGGCGCACCCGAAGCTTTTTGTCGAACGGCTCCACGAGAACGTCGGAAGCCCTCTGACGCACGGCTTCCATCAGTATCGCGTCCGTTACGCGTATGACCGGGGCCTGTTTACTGATCAGACTCAGTTCCTGCTCGCTAAGGGATATTCCTTTTTCTTCGTTGACGAATTCCAGCGGCCCGGAAGATATCTCCTGGACCAGTTTGTCCATCTCGCCGTCCTCGGAGCCGGCTTCAGGGTTCAATTCCAGCGCCTGAAGGATGTCTCGGGAGGAGGAGATGACCGGGTTTATCTTATAACCGGTTAACGACTCCACGTGCTCGATCGCCAGGACATCCAGCGGATTAGCCATCGCCAGCGTCAGCGTGTCTCCTATCTTGGAAAGCGGAAGTATCAAATAATGCTTACCTACTTCCTTGGGGATGAGGCCGATCACTTCCTTATTTACCTTCAGCCTCTTCAGGTCGATGACCGGCAGCCCTATCCCGGAACTCACCGCCGACATCAATGCGGTCTCCTGGACGAACCCGGCGGATACCAGAATTTCGCTCAACCGCACGCCCTTCTCCTTCTGCATGGCCAGGGCCTGTTCCAGTTGTTCGGAGGTAAGCAGCTTATTTTGTATAAGTATGCTTTTAAGCCGTTCTTTGAGTGAGATCATATCACCGTTCACGGTCTTATTGACTGTAATATTTCTCTATGGCGTTCTTTATATCGGAAGAGGTCGAGACAAAAGTCTGGACATGGCAGGCCGTCAGCATCTCCACGTCCTCTATCGCCTGGATGTTGAGCGGGTTGGACATGGCAACGGTAAGATTGTCGCCGATCTTATCGACCGGTATGATCATGTATTGTTTGGCTACGCGGTCCGGTACGAGTTTTATTATCTCCCGGGCTATTTCATAATTGGTCAGGGGAAGGAAAGGAAAACCGTATTGAGCGGTAATGGCCTGGGCGATATCCTCCTCTTTAGCCACACCCATCTCCACAAGTATCTCGCCTATCAGGTTCTCGCCGCGCTCTTTTTGTATGTTCAAAGCCTTCTCAAGGTCCGGCTTGCTGATCACGCCCCTCTCCAGAAGAAGCTCGCCGAG
>DIEK01000111.1:6995-10913 GCA_002418595.1 Candidatus Omnitrophica bacterium UBA5776
TAACGGAATGCTAAACCTCTTCAAACGACTTTGTTCTTTCCCTGGGCTTTTGCCAGGTTGACCGAACTGCGGGCCCTTTCTATCAACTCCCGCCCCGTGATGCCGTCCAGCGGGTTCTCGCTGACGCCCGCGCTTATGGTCAATCGCCTGCCCGGCTCCGGTTCCGCTGAAAACATCTCCTCGACCTTCCCGCGGATAACGTCGGCGATCTCCTTTGACTGGCGCTTGTTCTTCTCCGGCATGATCACGGAGAACTCGTTGTCCGCCGTCCTCCCGGACCTGTCTATCTCCGAGATAACGTCGTGTATGACTCCCGCCACTTTCTTCAGAGAGATCTCTGCGCTTATGGCCCCGAACTCGCGCCTGAACCTGGCAAAATCGTCTATATCGAACACCGCGAAAGAACAAGGGCGCTGGCATAATATCGCCCTCTTTATCTCTTCATCCAGCCTGCCGTTTATGTAATTCTCGTTGAACAGCCCGGTCAACGCGTCCCTTATCTCAAGCTTTTCCGCCTTGTGCAGCAGAAAGTCGTTCTCGATAGCTATGGATATCTGGCGTCCGAATATATCCAACAGTTCGGCATCATCGTCCTCGTAAGTGAAATCCTCCTTCGAATTGACGATCCCCAGCACCGCAGTGATCTCATTGCGCAAAGGCACTGCGACCGCGAGCGTATTGCGGAACCGGAAACGCTGCGAGAACGAATCGGCGGCTTTTTTATGGTCGGCATCGGCCACGAAGATATCGCCTCTCGTGAGCAGAGAACCGAAAACCGCATCGGAAGCATTTATTTTCATCCCCAGCAGATTATCCCCTCCATACCCCACTGCGAATTTAATCAGAAAAGAGTCGCTCTCTTTGTCTTTCAGGAAAAGGTAAGCGGCCTCGGATTCCGCCAGCAAGCCGGCTTTATCCACGGCCATATCCAGGATATCTTTAAGTTCCGCCCCCTCCGAAACCAGAGAACTGATCTGCAGCAGGCTGGAAAGCGCCAGCACTCTTTTTTGTATCTCCATGTTTATCTGGGTGGTTTTGCGCCCGTAACTTTTCAACTCGTCCATATTGCTGCGGATACGCTGCGTCAACTGGTTAAGGGCTTCGCCGAGATCTCCGACCTCGTCGCTGCGCTCAATCTCCACCTTGCGGCTGATATCGCCGGCGGCTATAAGTCTGGCTTCCAGCGCGATCGTGAGGACGCGGTCGAACACTTCTTTTATCAAAAAGAAACCTATAATGGCGATGATCATGCTTATCGACAACGACAAAAACAACTCTCCGGGAAGGCCGGCGCGGGGAAAAACGTAGTTGGAAAGAAGATAAACGGAGATAAGGAACGGCAGAAGGAAGATCAGATAAAATGAAATCTTAAGCCTGTATTTCAGACCGCGCGACAATAGAGATAAATCTCTTTTTTTCCGCCCTGACAGCATTAACCCCTCCTTTTTCTCGGAGAATAGAACGGAACGATCGGAAACAGGAGCGCAGGAAACACCGTCTGCGGACTGCGCGCTGTCGGCCGATCGCCGGGTATCTATACCCGTGCGCCCGGGAACGTCCACGCCTCAAAGAAACCGCCGGATCCGCGGTCCGGAATTGCGCTCCGAAACTGCGGGAACTAATCCCGAGTATAATCGCGAATCAACCCGCGGAGTTTCATAACGAATTATACTATTCATCCCCTCCCATAGCAACAACTTTGTTGAATTCTTGCGCGAGGGATTCTTTAGAGACGCCGATTTCTATAAAATCCCAGGGGAGTATATCTTCCGTGGACTTTCCGCCAAGATAGAAATCCGCCTCAAGCGATGCGCCGGCGAACGCGGCCGTCCATTTCTCCCAGGATGCCTCCTCATTCCAGTTGTCGAACCGGACTCCTGAACGGAAGACCGTCTCGATCACCCTCCCGAGCCTGCGGTCTCCGCGCGAAATGACCCCTTCGAGCAGACTCAACTTCGGGCTATGGAAAACCGCTTTCACCCTGCGCTTACCCCCCAACGCGCGCCTGATGTAAGCCTGCTTCTCCAGCATCGAATCCAGAGACGCCATGGGAAACCATTGCAGCGGCGTGTGCGGCTTGGGGATCAGGGTGTTGACGCTCAAATGCACCTCGGCCGGCCTGCCGGAAATCTTCCGGCGGAGTTCCGAGACTGCTACGGAGAGCTCTTTTATCCCTTCCAGGTCATTCGAAGATTCGCGGGGAAGACCGATAAGAAAATATAATTTTACGTGCTGGTAACCGGCGGCGTACGCTTTCAGGACAGCCTCCCGGAAGATATCTTCATCGAAATCCTTGCCGATGATTTCTCTCATACGCCGAGTCCCGGCCTCCGGAGCGAAAGTGAGCCCGGTCTTGCGTATAGCGGCGATCAACTTTGAGAGCTCGCCGAGGAAATTTTTGGGCTTGATGGACGGAAGGGAAATGCCGACGCATTTATCCTTGAATTCCGCCATTAAAGAAGACGCCAGCCCTTCGATCCCGGGATAATCGCTTATAGACAACCCGGAGAAAGATATTTCGTGGTACCCCGTGTTCTTGTAAAGCTCGGCCGCCAGTTCTTTCACTTTGCCTGCGCTGCGGAAACGCAGCGGGTAATACTGCTGCCTGGCCTGGCAGAATCGGCAGCGATTGGGACAGCCGCGCATTATCTCCAGGGTGATCCTGTCGTGCACGATCTGGATATACGGCACCACCCAATCACGGGGGAAAAAAGAAGAATCGAGATCCCCGACGAAACGCTTTTTTATTCTCGCCGGAGCGACCGGCGTCTTGGGAGAAAAGGAAATGATGCGCCCTTCGGCGGAATATGCGACGTCGTAAAGCGAAGGGACATAGACGCCTTCTATCGAAGCCAGTTTTTCCAGCAGGGCCGCGCGCGCTATGCGGCCCTCTTTATAATCGCGGCTGTGCTCGCGGTAAAGCGAGACCAATTCAGGTAATGCCTCTTCCGCTTCGCCTATTATGAAAAGGTCGAAGAAATCCGCCATCGGCTCCGGATTTACGGCGCAAGGCCCGCCGCCGATTACCAGCGGCGCGCCGATTCCCCGCTCCGCCGCCTTCAACGGTATGCCGGAAAGGTCCAGGATATTCAGGACATCCGGATAATTCAATTCATATCCCAGGGAAAAACCCACCATATCGAACGAAGCCAGTTCCCTGCCGTTCTCCAGCGACCGCATACTCCGTTCTCCGGAACGTATAAGCTTCTCCATATCCGCTGCGGGGGCAAAAAAACGCTCGCATACCACCCCCTCCATCGCGTTCAACGCTCCGTAAAGTATCCTTATCCCGAGATTGCTCATCCCCACTTCATAAAGATCGGGGAAACCGAGCGCGAACCTGACTTCTGCCGCCTCGAAATCCTTCACCGTTGAGTTCCATTCTCCGCCGATGTACCTCGCCGGCTTCATAATGCCGAGCAGATTATCGTCAATCATTGCCGAAGTCTCCAGTTATTCGAGTATCGAATATTGAACCGCGCGTATATACTAAAAGACGCGAAGCGGTAAATCTCTGTTTGTTTTATTTTTTCTCTATATTCGGCTTGAATTAAGTATTGTGTCCCCGGAATACTAATAAGCCTTCCTATCCCTGCTTATGGCGGCGAGTATCCCGAGGGAAATAAAGGTTACCAGCACCGAGGTCCCGCCGTAGCTCATCAACGGCAGAGGCACGCCCACTACCGGGGCCAGGCCCATATTCATCGCGATATTCACCATGACCTGTATGAAAAGCATCAAAGAAATGCCCGCGGCCAGCAGCCTGCCGAAGGAGTCGCCCGTCCGCGAAGCTATGCGCAACCCTTCCCTGATGATCAAATAATAGAGGAACAAAAGCAAAAAACATCCCGCGAATCCCCATTCCTCCGCGAAGGTTGCGAAGATGAAATCAGTGTGCGACTCCGGCAGAAAATGCAG
>DIEK01000039.1:0-4175 GCA_002418595.1 Candidatus Omnitrophica bacterium UBA5776
ATTAAGTATTGTGTCCCCGGAATACTATTGTTTTTGCCACCCATAGACGCTGACCCGGAGGTCGAAATGAGTGTGATCGTGAACGCGGAAGTTGCGCGGCCAAGACTCGGGAATGGCGTTATCCGCGAGCGAATATTGAAAAGGATCCATCGAATATTTCAATATCACCCGCGGCCCGTAATAAGGAATGACTACCGCTATATCATGGGTCGGTAAAGAGGGGTCCATCCTGCGAAACATCGCTGTCTGCAGTTTTTTATCCAGGCTCATCCTGAATTTATCGTCCACCTCCAAGATAACGTTCTTTACGTAAGAAGAACAGCAGTTCTGATGGGAGCACCTGAAAGTCGCGCAGGTATATACCGGGATATTCCCGGAGCCCATGGATAGAGTGTGCGCGGTCTGCTGAAAGAAAGTGCACCCGTCGAAGCCAACGTTGGCGTCACCGTAGAGAGAGTAGAAGCTTTTTCCCTGCCAAACTATATACACCCCTATAACGTTGCCTTCGTGGTAAGCCAGCGGCGCGGCAGAAAGACTGGCATCCTTGACCTCATTCAGTTTTCGGGCGAAAGTATCTTCATTCACGTCATCATATTCGCGTATAGACTCATAAGAATAAGCCAGATTATCATCGCGAGAAGTGCTCACCCCCAACTCCCGCCAGACATATCCGCCGGCAGGAGGCTCAAGCCCTTGCGGCCCCGAGGGGTCCATAAGATCCAGCATCGTAAAACTCCATTGCCGTGAGGCACAGCGTCCGCCGGTATCGCAGGCAGTGAAAACTACCGAGTGCTCTCCGGAAGCGAGCCCGGAAGACGGCGTGCAATACGCTTCGGCTGACGAGAAAGTTTCGTCAATAAAATCCTTTGTAACAGCCTGGGCCGAACCGTCAAGGCTTATGCTTAAGGACGACAGCTCCAGGCCGGCTTCCCCCTGGGCGCGTGCGCGCCCGTAGAGCAGAGGGCGCGAGGAAGCTATCATCCCCTGCGGTTGTATTACTTCTATCACCGGCCCGCTTGAAGAAGTCTTGACCGTAAAAGTCAATTCCTCGGAACCGGCCCCGGCGGGATTGACTGCCTTGACAGCGACTTTGAATTCGCCCTCTCCCGGAAGAATGACCCTGGCAGCGAATTCCGCCACCGGAGAATTAGGGTCTCCCGCCTGCCAGAGATCCGTCGGCAGCATAGGAAATTCCTGCTCCGGAAAAGATTCTTTCTTCTCGGAGTTTGAAACGGTAACCAGCAGTTTTGTGTCCGCGGGCAGATATTCCTTGAATAGCTTTCCTTTCAAGTCTATAGCCCCCTCGCTGGTTTCTACTTCGCTTTGAGCAGGTTCGCTTATCTCGATAACCGGAAGATCGGAATCCAGAAATTTCAATACCGGATTCTCTGCCTGCAAGGCGATGTTTCTGGGTTCTTGCCAATGTACTGACTTTATATAAAAAACATTTTTGGTTACTATATAATTACTACCTAATTGACTTCTCGTATGAACCACTGAATCTCCTGCATCCCAATCTTGGAATAGAATCAAATTTAACAGACTCCCATGTGCACCCACAATGACTGAATAATCTGTTTCTGTCACTTGAGGAAGACTATTTACATATGACAAAAATCCACTTCCTAAAGAAGTATTATCCATATCATCAATTGCACATCCCCTAAAGTCAATCTCCAGCAAATTGGAAAAAGCCGACTCCAAAGCCGAGTAATTGAGCGGGACAAGATACACACTGGGGCCTAAGAAAAGCCCCCATCCAAATTCCTGGACTAAAGATAAACCGTTGGCGGCCGAAGACAGCGGCGTCCCGAGGTTCGGCACCCCTACCAGGATTAATTTCGGCACATTGGCAGAAGAGTTGACCGCCAGATAATAACGCGCTGCCAGTCCGCCCATGGAATGCGCCACTATATTCACCCCTGCGCAATAAACCCCGTATTTCGCGGAAGAAAGCAGTTCTTCGATTTTAATGGCGAGTTTATCCGCCCAACCGCGGTTGTTGCCCTGGGGATTGAGTTTGCCCGGAGGATAAGTATCGATGGAGCCGTTGGGATCCTGGAAATCCAGCGTCTCCAGGTAGGGGCCGACCTGCCGGTAGGGGCCGAAATAAGGCTGGAGGGTATTGATTACCGTTTCCCAGTCGGCCGGATTTCCTTTGGCGAAACCGTGCAGAAAAAGCACCGGCACAGGTTTATAGGCCCGGCTGTCATTCCAGCTATCGAGCACCTGCGCTTCTCCGGCAGAGGCGCACATCAGCCGGAACAAAACAAGAACTATTACGATTTTTCCCCTGCGTCTCATAGCCTTGCGCTCTAATTTCGATTCTCGATCATCAGAAACTTATCTAACAATGGCGTCTCACCAACACTTAAGTGGCGGGAGTATCGTCAATCGTCTTGCGTCTTTCGGTTTTAAGCCGTCCCCGTGACCGTGAACCGAAACGGGCTTCGTTNNAGTATTGTGTCCCCGGAATACTATTCTACTTTCATTTCTTAAGACTCTCTCTGGTTCTTTGCTTTAATTGGCCGCGTTTATCGTAATACTCAAAGAGGTCGGCTTTGCCGTCTCCATCCGTATCATAATCAATCTCCAACAAGTTGTAATTTATATCCTGATGTATCCATTTATCAATTTTTCCATCTCCATTCATATCTACTCCACCAACCTGCTTACGTAAGGAGCCCATAGATCCCGCAAGATGATATATCGGCACCAGTAACAAAATACCCAATGCCGCTAATCCAAGACAAAAAGTTAATTTTATGCGCTTAGTCTTTTTTTCAGATAGCCCTGTTTTGCGACGGCATATAGCCAGGAACCACTTGGCGCAAAGCATCCCAAGGATAACGGCTATAAACGCGCCCAGCAGTATAGTCCCGTTGAAGAGCGAAAAGACCGCCAGCAACAAAGCCGTCCCCAGTGCTTGCGGGAAATAACCTTTGGGAAAAGGTATAAATACCGCCAGAACGAAAACCAGATACATCCCGGCCATAAAACATAAAGCGAATCGGCCGGCCGTTCTTCGAAAAGTATTATCCTTTGGCGCCGTCATTTGAATTTCTCCCCGCTCAAGCCGCTATTAAGGCGCGCCTGGCTGTAACTTATCTCCGAGCGTATCTCTCCCCCGCCCAGGTAAACGGTTTTTTTCATCTGCATCGGCAGGAATATCTTTCCGGGGAACTCTTTTGTTTTAAGGACGCGGATAGACTGCCTAAGCCGTATTCCTTCGCCGTCTTCTCCGGCGGTATAGATATCGAAACCGCTGATCACGCCTCTGCGGTAGTCCACTCGCAGTAAAAGTTTTTTATAAAGCGAGTTCTCTTTCAACGGGACTGCTTCCAGCGCGAATATGAGATTGCCGGCGTCGCCGGCTGACTGGTCCAGCTTTATCTCGTGCCCGGAGACAAAATCGTCCGCGGCGTAGCAGACATTAAGGATGTTTATGTCCAGGCCTGAATCGGAAAATTCCCGTTTCAGGTCCACTTCCCGGCGCTGAGAACCGGCGATATAGATAAGCTTATCCTTATCTACGATAAGCGTTTGCTCCGGTATGCCCGCGGCGGCCGGCTTAGCGTAACTATCAGTGCGTTCCTTGTCAGGAGCCAGAAAATAGTATCTGCAGTATTTCACAGTATGGCCGTCCGGCAGTCCGGAATGAGATTCGAAACGCATCTGCGCGCTGAAATCGTTTACGCCGGAATAATTCGCTTTTACTTTCTCCAGGATAGCGGCCGGGGACGGTTTGAACAAGCGGTAACGAACATTCTTCTCCGCGATAAGGCCGGCCCGGTCCCTTGCCTGGCAAAGGATAAAAACCTCGTCCGCCGGCTCAGCCGGGGCCTCCCAAATACAGGCCGGATTTCTCTTCCAGTCCCTTAGAACGCTTTGACCGGAAAGAAAGCGGTATTCCAGCGGGCCTCCTTCGGGATCGAAGGCGCAGACGCTCACGCGCGTTTCCGCCCCGCACAATACTTCCCTGCCTTCCTCCGGGATGACCCCCTTTATCACGGGGGCGCGGTTGGGCGGCTTGCGCAAAGGCAGAAGCCGGATATCCCGCCGCTGCAAACGGCCTGACGCGATATTCACCAGCGCCGAATATTTTCTATACCCCTGCCCGGAACATTCGATCTTGTAAATACCCGAAGGCAAAAGAGCCTCGATACGGTATTCAC
>DIEK01000039.1:4237-11013 GCA_002418595.1 Candidatus Omnitrophica bacterium UBA5776
TTGGAATAATCGGTTATAGAACCTTTGAGAACGGTGGTAGCGGCGGGACAGGCAGAAGGAGGCGCGGATAACAACGCCAGAAGAAAAAGAAGAAACCGCAATCCGGGCTTACTTAAATGACGAATGGCTAATACCTCACGCTTACGCGAATCGTTTTTTAGCCGAATCGACCGGAAGAGATATTAACTTAACTCTATCAGAGACAACGGGTTTGTCAAGAAAAAATATAAAAAGGCATTCCAGATTATGTCTTGGTTCTCGAAAACCCCATTAAGAGAGTAGGGTCCATCTCCTTCTATTTTCCGGCGAAGTCAATGCTTCGCCGGTACACAGCGTTTATTCGACCGGTTGCTTATTAAGGCGGCCTCCCCGGAGCTTGCGCACTCTATCTCACAATATTTTTCCCGACCACAACTCCTGCAGAAAAATCTCCCATGGTGATATTTCTATTTTACCGTGTAGTCTTTTTCCTTTTTCATTACAAACTAAAATACTCCTTTTCGAGGGACACTCCTTGGCAAAAGCCTGCAACCCGTTCATATCTTTTCCATCAATTCGAGCGCTCCCTTTTACTTCTATAGCAATCTCTCCCATGCCCAGCACAAAATCCACTTCCAGTCCCGATTTTGTCCTCCAAAAATTTATCGCAAAATCCTTCCCCGCATAAGATCTATAAGCGATCATCTCCATAAGCAGGAAGTGTTCGAACGCCTTCCCGAATTCAGCGCCTCTTATTTCGGTTAAATGACGTTTTGTCGAATACCCCGCTACTCCGACATCGAACATATAATACTTAGAGGCCTTCGTTATCACCTGCCGCGATTGTTTTTTCTTAAAAGGTTCTACTCGTATTGCCAATAGCGTATCTATGAGTATCTGGTAATACTCCTTGACCGTCTTAGAATCTACACCGCATTCACGGGCAATATTACAATAATTGGTTATCTCGCCATGCGAATAGGCGAAAGCGTCAAAAAACCTTGAAAACGCGGGAATATTGCGTGTTAAGCCCTCAGCAAAAACCTCTTGACCCAAATAATCCTGCACATAAGCCTCTAAAGATTTCTTATAATCTATGTCGTCTTGCAAATAATGAAACGGAATCAAACCGTGATTTAAAGCGCGCAACAGATCAAATTTTGTTATTTCCTGACTGACAAGCGGAAAAAGTTCATAACGCCATGCCCTGCCTCCCAGTAGATTAGCATAGCCTCTTTTCAGTTTTCTCGCGCTTGAACCGCAAAGCACAAATCTCAACCCTTTATTTTCTATCAGCCAGTGCACTTCATCAAGCACTTGCGGAACTTTTTGCACCTCATCAAGTATTACCGGTTCTTTTAATAAAGTTTCGTCTTTTGCGAGCAGTTGTTCCCGCAAAAGTGAAGGATTCTTTGACATTTCAAAAAACAAATCCGTTTTTAAGAAATCATACACTACGCTATTAGGAAATCTCTCTCTTAAATATGTGGATTTTCCGGTTTTTCTGGCCCCCCATAAAAAGGCGGATTGGTGATGCGGCAACCGCATATCTAATCTTCTCGGGATATTTTTCATTTGGACGGCCCTCCTAATTAGTATTACTAATTAGGAGTATATACCAATTTAGTTGGCGAGTCAAGCTTTCTGCGTTATCTTTTTAATCTCTTCCCCTTGCGAAAAACCCATCTTGTAAATGCCTGACGGTAAAAGAGCCTCGATACGGTATTCACCGGCGGCGCTGCTGGCAGTGGAAACCCTGATGCGCTTACGAATTACGGCAAAAGATTCAAGGGAGACTATCGCGGCGGTAACCGGCTTGCCGTTGGAATAATCGGTTATAGAACCTTAACTTATGTAACAATGCACTATTTGCGATTGACAAAATCACTGAACGATACTGCCTGAATTTTATCCGTTAAGCGGACATTCGCCTCTGAAAACGACACAACGTATCCCTTATCCACTTTCTCAGGAAATAAATCAATGAATGAAACCGCTGCTTTGGCTGCCGCCGCACTTATATTTGCGCTTAACTTTATCTCGACCGGCACCAATTTTGTTCTTTCTTCAATGATAAAATCCACCTCTTCCCCATAAGATGTTCTCCAATAATAAACCCTCGGCAGTTGTCCATTATTATAGGCTTTGCGGATAATCTCGCCCAATGCCGCTGTCTCAAGCATTTGTCCGGCTGCCGGTCCTTTAAAAACCTGGCCGGAGGATTCCAACCCCAGTAAATAATTTAGTAATCCTGTATCAAGAAAATATAACTTCGGGTTTTTTACCAAACGTTTGCCTTTGTTTATATAAAAAGGCTTTAAGAGAAAAACCTGACCGCTCGCTTCAAGTATTGAAATCCAAGCCTTAATAGTATTAACCGCGACCCCCAAATCTCTCGAAACGGATGAAAGATTTAGTATTTGGCCGTTTACCGCCGCTATCAACTGTAAAAACCTTTGAAAATCGCTCAAATCTCCGACCTGCCGTAATTGCCGCACATCACGTTCCAGATAAGTTTGAATATAGCTGGAAAACCAGGTATTAAGCAATTTCGGCGCACTTAAAGCCGCGTCAGGAAACCCGCCGGAGAATAGTAAACGCTTCAATCTATTGAAGCTGAATTCATTCTTCCCGCGGCTTCTTTCCAACAAAGAGAAAGAAAGTAAAGTAAACAAGGCCGCCCTTCCGGCTAAAGACTCCGACACACCGGCCATCAATGGGAACAGTTGCGACCCAGTAAGAATAAAATTCCCGCGGATTTTACGTTTCTTGTCGATAATGAGTTTGAGATAAGGAAATATCTGAGGAGCGTACTGAACTTCATCTATGATCAGGGGAGGCTTGAAATTCTCAAAAAATAGAGCGGGTTCCTTCGCAGCCATAAGCCTTATCCCCGGATCATCAAGACTCACATAAGCGTGGGTTTTAAGGAATAGATGTTTTAAAAGTGTGGTTTTTCCGGATTGACGCGGTCCGGTAAGGATCACTGCAGGAAAATGACCGGCCGCGGTCTTTAATTGTGTTTCAATGTCTCTCGGAAGATAGCTCACCTGTTCTCCTTGTAGATTTGCATTACTAATGCAAATCTACAACATTTCAGAAGATTTGTCAAGAAGAAATACCGAGCCTGGAATACGTTATTTGCGATTGACAAAATCGCTGAAGGATACTGCCCGAATTTTATCCGTTAAGCGGACATTCGCTTCTATAAAAGAAATGTACGGTAATATCTCTATTTTACTATGCAGTTTTTTGTGTTCTCCCATTTCTAAAAAACTTCTCCCAAACACAATGCCGCTTTCATTACGTCCCTGGAATGCCATACATATTGCCACGCGGAAACGATGACAGATCCGGTGAAAGCAAGAAAAACCAACAGAGAAAACAACCCCGACTCCACCCACATCTGCAGGTAACAGTTATGCGCGTAATAGGCCGATTTAAAATCGCTCGAAAAACTGGGGAAATAACTCATAAACATCCCCAACCCCTGTATGCCGCGCGAAGGGAAAACTCCTTCTACAACAACTCATTTATTTCCTGCCACGGGACAGCGGTAATCTTCTCGCCAATTCTAACTCTGCGCGCTGCTTGACAAACAAGATACCCTTCCTGCGCCGAAGCATATTCTGAAAGAAAAGTTCTCAAATAGCGGGTATCTTCTCTAAGCGGATTATGCGTAAACTTTACTTCAACGGGCGTATAAAGACCGTTTTTATCGATTACCCAGTCAATTTCCGGTCCATCCGGATCACGCCAGAACCTGATTTTGGTTTCTCCCTTACTAATGCGCGCGCCCCGCAAAAGTTCCAATCCCACGAATTGCTCGAATGATGATCTTTTTCAGAATTCTAGTTACTCTATTAATAGGGGGCAGTATAGAAATGGTCTGGTTTCCCGAGTATTATACTTAAATAGGCATTGTAAGTTTTATGGAAGATGATATTATAAGCGTACGGTAGAAATGGTGCTGTAACCAATAAAGCAATTTAAAATCCATATGCTTGATACATCGAAAAATTATTGGGTTAACAATCCTATTTTTCTGAAAGTTAAAGACCGTTTTGATTTGAAACGGCTTACTCGAATCCGAGAGCTTCGTAAGGTTTTCATCAATGAGAGAATTGTTGAAATACCGTTTGCCCTAAGCGCTCTCAGTAAGTTGAAAGGTGGGGCGCGCGTCTTGGATTTAGGATGTGCAGAAAGCATATTGCCGCTGTATGCGTCGTATTTAGACGTAGCGATAACAGGAATTGATTGCAGGAACTATCCTTACGCTGCCCCTAATTTTAAATTTCTTAAATGTGACATTTTACAACTTCCTTTTGAAGAAGATAGTTTTGATGCTGTTACCTGTATTTCAACTATTGAGCATATTGGTATCGGTTTTTATGGTGATACAAAAAGAGAAACATCTTCTGATGCTATGGTTATAAAGGAGGTTCAACGGATTTTACGCAAAGGAGGGACGCTCGTTCTTACTGTACCATATGGATTACGACATCAGAATGAACAACAACGTGTATACGACTATGGCGCGATTACAGAACTTCTAAACGAGTTTAATATCCTTACTCAAAAGTATTACTTGAACACCCCACTAAAAAACAATACTAATATGTGGCGCCCTGTTGAAAAAACAGAAGCAAGTAAGGTTGACAGCAGTCATAAAACAGAGTGTATTTGTTGTATTATTGCTACCCTATAAATTACGGTTAAACGATTTTCTCTCAGAAGAGGGCGCGATTTTTCTACTGCGCTTGATACCCATATCTTTCCTTTGTATTCGCATAATAATTATTTAAAAGAAAGTCCTGTGTTTTCTTAATCTCGCTTTGATTTTTATAACGCATATTTCTCTCGCTAATTCTATCTCTACTTAAAGAAGTTATGTTCTCTCTTTTTTGAATATCTGCAGCCCTTCGGCATCGCGGTAAACCTGACTATAGCCGTGGCCGGATATTTGTTCCAGTATGGACGGGAATTTGCCCCCGGAGAACTTTTTGTGCGCTACAATATAATCGCTTTCATATCGCCGCCGCGATAAAGACAGGTTCTCTTTATGCTCTGCCCTGGCCACTTCCACGCCGCTTAACTTCGGATAATTTGCTTCCGCCTTCATCTCTTCCAGCAGATAAAGCTTTTCCCGGCGCGAAAGATGGGCTGAAATATTGATCGTTGCGGTGACCGAAGCGTCATCCGGGATATATTTACGCAAAGCCGCGGTGATATTCTCCGCTCCGATATCCCTCCCCGCCCTGATGAATTTGCTTATGCGGTGACCGGAAGTCTTGCCGTAGAAACCCGCCGCGAAGAAGACCAAATATAGCGACAAAAGCAGACTGATCCTCTCCTTATGCCCCGGGAATCTTAGGAACAGCTTCTTTTGCAGAACAGTTAGCCCGCTTATCGCCGCGATAAAAACAGCCGGCACCGTGTGCGCCGAATACTGCGCCATTATATTCAGCAGTCCGAGGTGCCCGAAACTCCCCAGGACAAATATCCCCGCAGGAAGCATGAACAAAGCGTAATGCGCCGGACTCAATAAAGATAGGAAACCGGTAGGGCCCAACAACTGAAAATAGTATCTCAACCTGACCTCATCGAAAAATACCCGGATAAAACCCGCAGGATCACGAGCGAGAGCAGTAAAATTATCCTTGATTGAAGGCCCGAAAGGAAGCCAGGCGTAATACTGGTATTGCTCCGCTCCCAGCGGACGAAAAAAAACAGGCATAACGAATTTCGTGAGAATAATCCAGTAAAGCAGGGCCGCGGCGGAAAGAATAAACCCTGTCCGCCTACTCTCTTTTCTGGTCATCGCGAATATGCCGAGTCCCAGCACCAGGAACGCGGCGTTCTCCTTGCATAACAGCATTAGCAGGCACATCCATACTGCTCCGCGGCGCCGGCTCGTAATCAGCAGATAATAAGCATATAAAAGCAATAACGGCAGAAAACAATCGGGATGGAACTCGAACATCCCCGCTCCCTGTATGCCGCGCGAAAGAAAATACGCCGCAACAACGCCGCAAACCAATACTCTACTCTCCAGCCTTCGTTTGGCGATCAAATATAACGGTATCATCGCCGAAGAAAGCGCCAGCGCCTGCACCGCGAAAAGAAACCTGACATCCGGAAACATCCTGTAGAATGGAGCCAGAAAAAGCAGGACCGGCTCGAAATGATTCCCGAGCGAATTGCAATCCCCCATTATAGAAGAAACGAAAAAGCGGCCGTGCGCGGAATTCCAAATGATCTGCTCGTATATGGCGAGGTCGAAATTGCTGGAGTAGGAGTTGTAACGCGTAGTCGAAAGCAAAAATATGATACCCGAAAGAATAAATATTGCGGCTCCGAGCGCCTTCCATTCGTCTATTCGGCGCAAATTAGCGGCAATATCCGGCATGATATATCTTTTTTTATTTGCGGCTATATAGACGGAGGCGAAAAACAACGTTGCCGTAATCAGAAGAAAAGGAAATAACAAGGAAGCAGGTTTTCTAAAAAGAAAGGAATAGTTGGTAAAAAAAAGGGATAGACATAAAACAGTTCCGGCTGCGCCGAGGAAAAACAGCGTGGATGCGATTTTTCTACTGCGCGTGACCATATTTTTCCTTCACAACATCCTCGGCGTTCAACGGGGTTGAGCCATGTTTTCATCCTCCGCAGCCGTCATTCCCAGCAATATCCAGAATAACGTCGAAAGCTGAAGTGAATAAAGCTGTGTATCGAGAAAGCTGTGCGCCAGGAAACCCACGCATCCGGCAAGCAATGCCGCTTTCATTACGTCCCTG
>DIEK01000039.1:11024-26608 GCA_002418595.1 Candidatus Omnitrophica bacterium UBA5776
ATGACAGATCCGGTGAAAGCAAGAAAAACCAACAGAGAAAACAACCCCGACTCCACCCACATCTGCAGGTAACAGTTATGCGCGTAATAGGCCGATTTAAAATCGCTCGAAAAACTGGGGAAATAACTCATAAACGTTCCCAGCCCCCTGCCTACAAGAATATGCTCCTTAATCATCTGCCAGCAACTTTTCCATATTGAAAACCTTAACGCGTCACCTTCAGCCGAGAAAGTGAAGAGCATCCTGGCCTTGAAAGATGGTACTGATAGGATAAGGACTATGAAAAGAAGCCCAAAAATGCCGGCCTTCAGTAAAACTCGTCCGGTGACATTGCGTAACATAACCAGGAAGAGTAGCATAGCAACGGCAAAGTTAAGCCAACTGCCTCTGGAAAAGGTAAGAAGAAGCCCTGCACCGATCACCACGCTCCATAATCCGAGAAACACTTGGGTTCTACGGCCGCGCTCCGTAAGAAACCTAGCGATGAGCAGGATGAGTATTATGGCAAGGTAACATCCTAAATCATTGTGACTGTTAAAAGAACCGGTAATTCCGTTAACGCCGGAGGCAATAGGAATAAGCAGCTTTCCCCTTAGGATGTCCTCTCCCTGCCATATCTGGGTAATGACCGAAATTAGTACCGAGAGAGAAGACAGAATAAGGACCTGTATCCCTGCCGTCAGGCGTTTTCGCGAACGGAAGGTGTCGGAAGCGGCCAAAAACATAAGCGCATATTCCCCCCACTTTAAAAACCAGGCTTTAAGCCCGATGTTAAGGTACGCGCCGCAATTGAACAGGGAAAGAGCGAGAAAGAACATATACACAACCAGCAAAATAGCATGCCTGGTTTGGAAAAAAGATAAATCGCGTCTGATTGCAAATTTCACCACCGACGATAAAAGGACTACGCCGAAAAAGGATTCTATCGCCGCCAGAGAGAAAGGCGCAGCCAATAATATCAAGCAGAACCCGTAAAACTGAAGATTATCGAAAAATCTGTATATTTTATCTTTATCCAGCATATTAGATATTAAGCAAAATTAGAAAAATTTCCATTATTATAGGGAAAACAATCGAAAGGGAACGAGCTGGTTTCACGCACGGCTCCGGTCAATAAGCGCCCTCTCCTTTAAAAATGGCAGGTAGTGTCATACAAAGTATCTTTAAATCAAACAATAAAGACCAATGTTCGATATAAAAAAGGTCGTATTTAATCCTTTCTTCAAGGGAAGTATCTCCACGCCATCCATGTACCTGCGCCCAGCCGGTCATTCCCGCTTTTATTTTATGTCTCAGCATATAATTAGGCAGATGCTCACGGAATTTATCCACAAACACCGGACGCTCCGGCCTGGGCCCAACCAGGCTCATTTTTCCCCAAAGAATGTTGAAAAACTGCGGTAGCTCATCCAGTCCGGTACGTCTTATTAAAGCCCCTACCGGCGTCCGTCGTCTATCTGAACTGGACGTCCATACCGGCCCGCAGCTTTTCTCCGCGTCCACGCGCATAGATCTGAATTTATAAATAATAAACTTTTCACCATCCAAACCTACGCGCTCCTGCTTGTATAATAGCGGACCATCAGAGGTCAATTTGACCAGCAGTGCTATGAAGCACATCAAAGGCGCGCTGATTATAATAAAGAGAATAGAACCGACGATATCAAACATCCTTTTACCTATCCGAGGCCAGCCGAACAAAGGGCTCTCTCTTAAGGTTATAACGGGAAGTCCGGCCAGATCGTCGAAACTTTTGCGCAAAGTAAAAAAATCCCCCAGGTCAAGAATGACCTTTATATCCACCCCCCCCTTTTCTATTTTTTTCAAAAGCGCCCGTATTATACGCTCTTCCCCGGAAGGCAGCGCGAAAATCACCTGATCTATCCCTTTTTCCATGATGATCGATTCAATCTCTTTGTAGGTACCGATTATCTTCTTAGGGTCTACCGCCGATCGGCAATCCGCGCCGTTCTCTTTACGGAGAAAACCGGCGCAATTCAGCCCGAACTCCAGGTGCTCATGTATCTTTTCGTATACTTCTCGGGCGTGCGGTCCTGTTCCCACGATCAGGACATGCCGCAAATTATAGCCCCTCTTCCTTAAAATCCTGAATATTCTGCGCAGGGAACTTCTGATTAGGATCAAACCGGACGTGCTGAAAACGAAAAACAAAACAAGAGTAAGGCGAGAATAATGAAATCCCTGTTTGAAGAAATAAATTATGAAAATAAAGCTCATCAGGGAAATAAGAGAAACTTTGATAATATCCATTATCTCGGAGCTTAACTGGGAAGTCCGTCTCGGTTTATATATACCTGCTGTTTTAAAAACAAGTGCATAGACCGGAACGATGAAAAGTAACAATTCGTAATGCTGACTTAAATTAGGGATTTCGCTGAAAACCGGGAAGATATTTAAAGAAAAACGCAAAACATACATCAACATCCAGCACAAAATTACCCAAAGGATGTCGGCAATGAAAAACAAACTAAGCAATAATTGACCGTGTTTTTTAAGCATTATTAGATAAAAATTCCTCCACAATCTGCCTGAATCCGGTCTTAAAAACTCTTTTGTCGAAAGCTAAAGCGTGTTTTCTAATCCCTTCCGGACTGAAAACCCGCTCTATACGCTCAAAACTCTTTACGGCCTGAATGAGCCCCCCCGCATCCTGTTCTTTGTATAATATACCGGTGGCCGGACGTGCCGAACCTTCCTCATAGTTTACCACTGTCTCGCCAACTCCGCCTCCGGCAAAAGCCAATACAGGCTTTCCAGACGCCATCGCTTCAAGCGGAACGATACCAAAATCTTCTTCTCCAGGAAATATCAATGCCTTACAGCGGCTGAACAACAAAGCAATTTCCACATCAGAAAGCCTTCCTAAAAAGGAAATATTGCCTTTTGCCATTTTTCTCAACCGGGACTCTTCCGGGCCGCATCCGGCTATTTTAAGCGGATATCCCAGGATATTGAAAGCATCCACCGCAATATCCACCCGCTTATAAGGGACCAACGCGCCGACTAAAAGGTAATAATCCCCCCTCTCTCCGGTATGACTAAAGCGCTCCGTATCCACGGGAGGATAAACAATACGCGCGTTTGTATTATAACACCGTTTAATCCTTTTTTGAACTGTTTCGGAAATGGCGACAAAAGCATCTACCTTTCGCGAAGAAGCCAGGTCCCATTTCTTGAGAGGCCCCCGCAGCAGCCCCATGACAAGGGAAGTTAAATCTCGTTTTTGGAAATACTGGGCGTGCATATCCCAAACATAACGCATTGGAGTATAACAATAGCATAAATGGGGGGTTCTCCCGAAAATACGCACCCCCTTGGCTACGCAGTGGCTGGAGGAGATTACAAGATCGTATCCACGTAAACAAAAAGATTCTATCGCCAGGGGCATAAAAGGAAGATAATAGCGATACCTGTTTTTTACGAAAGGAAGATACTGCAGAGGCGAGGTTATAATACGGTGGCGTTCGATTATTGCCGAGACGGAACCCGGTATATGCAGTAAAGTATATATGTCCGCGCCGGGGAAGAGTTCACACATAGCCTCCAGGCAGCGCTCTCCCCCGCGCATTCCGGTAAGCCAATCATGTACAAATGCGATTTTCATATCTTCCCGTTTTGCGGCGGTTTAAAGCGCAATTCCGCATAGAACTCTCAGCCGGCGGCCACGGCTTTCTCAAGCAATTCCAACCAGCTATCCTTCCAGGTTACCGGCTTATATCGGTTGGTGCTTATTACAACTGGCATACTCCCGGTCTTTTCAATCTCGCCAATGATTCCCGCCAGCCCGGCCGGATCATTCAAGTTAAAATACGAACAATGTCCTTTACCGACTTCTCTGTGCACCGGTATATCACTAGCTATAACAGGCAATCCGTAAAGCATAGCTTCAGCGATCGGAAGCCCGAACCCCTCAGCATAGGAGGCGAATATAAGCGCTTTCGAATTCCTGTAATAAAAATCGAGCTCCGCGTCCGATGCGTCGTTGAGCATAAACAGCTTTTTACCGAATAATGGGTGCTTTATTATACGCTCAACCACATCCTCGCAAAGCCATCCGATTTTTCCTATTATGCACAAACCCGCCTCGGGCCAGCGTTCCCATACAAGATCGAAAGCGTCCAACAAATATTTATGGTTTTTGCGCGCTTCCACCGTTCCAACGCTGATATAAAATCCCCGTTTCAGCCTACAACCATCCTTCGGGAATTTTCTGGAAATTTCTGCGCGCCCCGGTATATTATCCAGCGCCGAACCCAGATGAAAAAAATCCACCCGTCCGTGAAGCCGTTCTCCGCCCGGCACGTTCACAAGGTATGCGGCTATCTCCTTCTGGACGGATTCGGATATACAGATTATCCTATCGGCATTTTGCACGGCGCCTAAAAACCATTCGCGGAAACGCATATTAATCGCGCGCGGAAAAAATTCAGGATGCGAAAGCGGGATTATGTCGTATATCACCAGGACGATACCTGCCCCGCTTTTTTTAGCTTTCTTTACCGCCGGCCAGACCGGATACATCCAGGAAGAATCGAGCAAAATGACGATGTCCCCATTGTCCGGGGCAATTTCGGACCCTGCCGTAGAATCGCAACGCCACGAAATCGCCGGGAATCCCGCCAACGATGCCATAAAACGGCGCGCATATAAGAAGCAGAAGTATTCTATTCTGTCGATAAATGGGAATTTCTTTAATACCGGACGCAGGCGGTAATAAATGCGTTTCAAACGGCACATGTAAGTGGCGTTAGAAAGAGAGCTTTCCGGTTTATCCCCCGCCGCCCGGAAAGAGCCGGAGCGAATCACGACCGGTATCGTTTGCACGTCAGGAGAAAAACGGACGACAGAAGCCTGCCGGACGATATTTCGCACCACTCGTTGAATGCCGGTGTTGACGTCGCTCGCCCAGGTGTTGCTACACTCGATAAATATCCGCTTTGTCTGGTTCAAATCGCACCCTGTCGTTCACAGATGAAGCGCACGTCAAAAAAATGAGCCGGCAAAAAAAGGAATGAACCTCGGCGCAAGAACAATATGCTCTTGCGTGAAATCCACTCCTGCTTTTTGCTAAAAATTGATCCGTTCTTTCTCGATAACCAGCGGGCGCTTTTTAACCTGCGTGTATATAGCACCTATGTATTCACCGATGACCCCTATGAAAAAAAGTTGGACAGCGGAGAAAAAGAAGATACCGATAACCAAAGGGGCCATGCCTACCTGAAATTTATCCCAGAAAATGATCTTGTAGATAAGGTAAAACAATGCCGTAAAAAAACTCAAGGCCGCAGTGATGAGCCCTATAAAAGTGGCGAGTCGCAGCGGCAGTACCGAATAATTCACTATGCCAAGCATAGCAAGGTCAAAAAGCGTATAGAGATTGTTGTTGCTCCTGCCTTTTTTCCTTCTGGGCTGAATGAATTCCACCCGCGCTACCGGGAAACCGAGATCGCTGATAAGCCCGCGGAAATACGGATACCTCTCGTCGTACTGACGCAATATCTCTATCACCGACCTGTCGTAAAGACCGAAACCGGTAAAATTCTTTATCTGCTTCGAGGTCGAGATAACGCTTATCAGCCAATAATAGAGTTTCCTGACAAAAAACATCCAGCGTGCTTCTTTACTCTCATTCTTCACTCCGACGACTATTTTATATCCGGCTTCCCATTTCTCGATAAAGCTTCTGATGAGCGCGGGGGGATCCTGCAGGTCGGCCACAACGGAAATGACGGCGTCTCCCCTTGCCTGAAGGATCGCGTAAAAAGGCGACTTTAAATGTCCATAGTTTTTGAGATTAACGATGAGCTTTACGTTTCTGTCCTTGCCGGCGATTTCTTTAAGAATAGAAACGGTGTTATCCGTAGAGGCGTTATCTATGAATATATGCTCGTACTCATACCCCCTGATCCCCGCCATCACGCTCTTCACTTCTTTATAAAGCTCGGCGACATTTCTTTCTTCATTATAGCAAGGAGTTATGATGCTTATCGTCTTCATACCTATCCCGCCTTTTTCTTGAAGAAGTTCCTGAACGTCCGGACAATAAAATCCCTCTGCGGTTTTTTTATGCCCGGGTATACTCCGATCCAAAACAACCTGTTCATCACTTCGTCGGTATTATCCAGCCTTCCTGCCACACGGTATTTAGTGTTTTTGTAAGCCGGCTGCTTTGTAAGGTTCCCCCCGAAAAGCATGCGGGTTGCAATCTTCTTTCCTTCGAGATAAGTAACGATATCGTTGCGGCTGAACGGCGCGTCATTCTTTACGAGTATGGGAAACCCGAACCAGCTCGGATCAGACTTACGCTCCCATCGCGGCAGCAGGAGGTAATCCCCGTATTTCTTAAAGGCATCGTAGAAAAACGTGAAATTTCTCCTTCGTTGAGCTATAAAATCCGGCAGTTTCTTTAACTGTGCGCAACCAATCGCCGCCTGCATATCCGTGACTTTTAGATTATAACCTATGTGGGAATAGACGTATTTGTGATCGTAACCGAACGGCAATCCGCCGAACTTCTGACTGAAACGCTTTTTACAGGTATCGTCACGTCCCGATTCACACCAGCAGTCCCTGCCCCAATCGCGGAAGGAAAGTATTATTCTTCTCAATAAAGGGTCGCTCGTAAGCAGGGCTCCGCCCTCTCCCATGGTTATATGGTGCGCCGGATAAAAGCTACAGGTAGAAATATCTCCGAACGTGCCGGTGAATTTTCCTTTATATTGCGAGCCGAGAGCGTCACAATTATCCTCAATGAACCATAATTTATGTTTTCTGCAAAAACGTGTCAGGACGTCCAGTTCGGCGGGATTACCAAGAGTATGCGCTATTATCAAAGCGCGCGTTTTAGAAGAAAGCGCCCGCTCCAGCAGATCTGTATTTATGTTGTATGTGCCGAGTGAAACATCCACAAAAACCGGGACAAGCCCGTTCTGCAGTATGGGATTGACCGTCGTAGGAAAACCGCAAGCGGTGGTTATCACCTCATCCCCCGGTTTGAGACGGCGATTCTTCAACAGCGGGGATGTCAGGGCGGTAATGGCCAACAGGTCAGCTGAGGAACCGGAGTTGGTCAAAATTGAGTACCTCGCCCCGGTGAATTCAGCCAGCTTCTCTTCAAAAGTCCGCGCGTACCTTCCGGCGGTCAGCCAGAAATCAAGTGCCGAATCCACCAAGGCCGTAAGCTCTTTTTCGTCGTAGACCCTGCCGGCGTAAGGCACCGGCGTTAGGCCGGGCGTGAAATCCGTTACGGAGCGGGAGCCGAAAAATGAACACACCTGCTTCTCTATATTATTCCTAATCAATTCGGCCTTATTCATCTCCCATCCTCATAATTTCCGCTGTTTCCGCGGAGACCGCAGCCATAGATGAGAATCTAGGCTTATATCCTATGCTGGCAGCTTTTCTCGAACCGGAATAATAACAGCTTTTCTCCCCGGTAGGACCGTTGAACACGCAGTTCCCGTCGAAAGCATACTTCAAAGAATACTTGCGTTCAAAAAAATCCAGCAGCCTGAATTTGCTTACGGGTGAAGAGCTGTAGGCGTCTATAGCTCCGTTGAAAGCTCTGCCACGGATAATTAGTGACACCAGCGTAAAAAGATCTTCGGGCGAGATAAAATCCCTCATAAAATCGCACCGGTTGGTAGTAAAGACTTTGCCGGACTTCAAACATTTAACGACTTCCGTCAAAAAATACCCGGCCTCGTGGTCTATGAAACGGCTAAAATAAGAAAACACCCGTATGTCCACTATATTGAGCTCCGGTATGGCCCGGTGCTTCGCTTCCGCGTAGAGCTTGGCGATTCCGTAATATTCGGCGGGCTTTATCCCGTTTACGGAAATACATACTTTTGAGGCGTCGTTCACCTTAGCCGGGAAGGAACTACCGTAGACTGCTCCACTGCTTAAATTTATGTATTTCGCCAGCGGCCGTTTTCGTAGGTACCCAAGGACCATATTATCGAAAGCCTCCGTCAGGGAGAATATCTCCCCTCCCGCAACCTTGACTTTCGCCGGCGTGCCCACCCCAACACAATTGATCACAGCGCGGTAATTGTACCGTTCCAGTTCGTCGAATTGATGAATCTTATACCGCCGGCACCCTGTCAGTTCAAGAAAAGCGGCGACCTTCTCTTTCGACCTGGCGAACAAATGGACGTTGCGCCAGCCGTTCCGCGAGAAGTTGAAGACCAAACTTTTGGCGATGTGCCCGCTAGCCCCCAGGACTGCGATTTTGTTCCCGATGAGACTACCCATGCTTTTTGTGATCGGCTATCATTTCTTTCTTCAATACCTCCTTTTTGAGGAATGGAAACATATCCTCGTAATCATGAGATACCAAAGAACCGTCCGGCAGTTTTTCGGAAGATATTCTCGGAATGATAAGTTGCCATTCCGGGGTCGTCACATCGCAGATTACCGGCCCCTTGTATTCCATGGCTTCCCTAATTCCTTTCTCGACCTCGGAAACCTTTGATATCCTGATGCCTTTGATACCGTAGGCGCGGGCGATATTCAGGGAATCTGGGCACCAGACTCCGGTTTTGGGTCCCTCTCCCATCAGTCTTCCCTGCATGAAATTCTTCTGCGTGTGTCGGATAAGAAGATACCCATTGTTGTTGAATATGAATATCTTGATCGGCAGTTTATTGTGTTTTATCGTCGCGAGTTCCTGAATATTCATCTGCAGGCTGCCGTCCCCGGTGATAACGACGGTCCGTTTCCTGGCGTTGGCGATACAAGCGCCGATGCAAGCCGCCCAGTAGCCCATAGAAGACAATCCCCCGGTTGTCAGAAACCGCTGGCCTTTCTTTATTTTCCAGCATTGGCAGGCCACATGGAAACATGTGCCGGTATCTACCACGATCATATCGTCTTTACCAGCGTAATCGGAAAGCTTGCCGGTGAAATAATAAGAATTCACCGGCTTTTCCCTCTTGTAGCTCTCCAGCACTACCGGATACGTCTCTTTCCAATAATTACACTGCTTTACCCAAGAGTTGTATTGCGGCAGTTCCGTCTTCTCCGCAAGTTTAAAAATGCCCTTTAAAGCTTTTCCGGCATCGCTTTTTATCTTAAGGTCTATCTTAATCCCAGGTTTCTCCAGTTCCTCTTCGTCTATATCAATAACTATCTTTTTGGCGTTCCTGCCGAAATTCCTCGGATCGTGCCCCACCAACGCCGAGGCCAGCCTGCAGCCCACGGAAATGATCAGGTCAGCATTCTGCACGGCAAAATTGGCCGCGCGTTCGCCGTAATTGCCGGGGTGCCCCACATACAGCTTATGGTCGCTGTGTATCAAGTCTATACCGAGCCTAGAAGTAAGAACAGGAATATTTAACCGCTCCGCCACGGCGCGAAAATGCTCCACAGCAGAAGCGAGCCTGACTCCCTGTCCGGCCAGAAGTATGGGACGAGATGCCCTTGCCAGCATTCCCATAAGCTGTTCCATCTCTTTTTTTAGCGCCGGGGTATCCGCCTCCTCAACGGTCTGAGGGTTGAATTCCTCCAGCAGCCCGCCCGGGACCTCCATTTTTTGGACGTCCAGCGGCACATCGATCCATACCGGTCCCGGCCTTCCGTTCAAAGCCAGGTAATAAGCCTTGCTCATGTAATACAATATCCTGGCGGGGTCGTCCACGGTAATAAAATATTTGGTCGCTTTCTCAACCAGCGGCTTGATATTGATCCCCTGTATACCGAACTGCCGGATCGGATGCTCCTGCTGATACTGAACGCACCCCAGGCCGGACTGTCCGGATATCACCATCATAGGAGAAGAATCGGTCCATCCCCCTACCACGCCATTGGTGATATTCACCGCCCCGGGGCCGGCAGTTACCAGCGCCACACCCAGCCTGCCGGTTAGCCTCCCGTAGGCATCCGCCGACATGCCGGCCGACTGTTCGTGATGCGTGCATATCGCCTTGATTTTCTTATTCTGGTAAACCGCATCCACCAGGAACATTGCCTGCCCGCCTGAAACCATATATACTGTATCCGTCCCTCTATCAGTTAGAAACTTAAAAATAAAATCCGCGACCCGCATTTTGACTCCTCCTAAAGCAGGGATTCTATATCGTAACTCTCTTTTTCCATACCTTTTCTGCCTGCCAGATACATCGCCACATCCACAATGAAATCCTCCTGCCCTGCCACCATTTTCCGCCTGCCCAACTCCATAAAGATATCCCTGGGATCAACTTTGAACCTCTCGGACGCTTTTTTTACGTGCGAAGAAAAACCGGAAAAAACCCCGGCGACTCCGCTGATCAGCGATATCGAAGATATCTCCTGCGATCTTTTCATCATGCCGCATACCACGCTGTCGCTGACGTCCATCATCCGGTAGAGATCAAGTTCCGTGGGAATCCCCATCTTCATCATCAGGCCTGCCAGCACTTCAAGCTGGCAGTTCCCTGCCCCGGCACCGAAGCCGCGCAACGTCCCATCGATGATGGAAGCGCCGTTCCGGACGGCTATCAGGGAATTAGATACTGCCAGGCCGAGATTGTTGTGCGCGTGAAACCCCAGCCTTACATCGAGACCCGCTGAAAGATATGCTGTGGTTTCCGCCACCATATCCGGAGTCGAAGCCCCGGCAGAATCCATCAGAATGACCCCTTGCGCCCCATACTCCTGCATTTTTAGGGCCTGCTCGAGCAGCTTTTCTTTCGTCGCGCGGTGATACATCATCAATACGCCGTAAACGTCTTTGGCCTTGCGACGCAGGAACTCTATGTGCTGCCTGGTTACGTCGGCCTCCGTGCAATGAGTGGCAACGCAAAACAAATCCACGCCGCTGTCTATGGCCGGCTGAAGATTATCCTTTATCGTCCCGAAGCCCGGAATCAGGAATGCGCCCAGTTTCGTCTTTTTCAATTCCTTGCGCGCTGTTCTCAGCATCACATCATCGGCAACGGCCGCCAGGCCTACCTGCAAAGAAGAGGCCCCCAGCCCGTTGCCGTGGCCGACGATAACTACGTGAAGCCCGGCTGTGTCGATCTGGCGGCAGTAATTCCGGATGTTCTCCCGGGACAGCTGATGCGCCACCGCGTGCGAGCCGTCCCTCAGGGTAGAATCGAAGAAAAGCAACTGATTCATAATTTTCCGCCTATTCTATTCGCCCGCTTTTTTCCGGCATATGCCTCTGCCATGTTGACTGCGGCGCAGGTAATTATATCGAGATTCCCGGAGTATTTCGGCAGGTAATCCCCCAGCCCGACCACTTCCACCATCGTAGTAACGCGGCCGTTTTCGGCCACCGGGCCTAAAGTGACCCTGTATCCGGGGACATATTTGCGTATATTCTTCTCCATCGCCGAGATCTCCCGCCTCAAACGCGGCAAATCAGGCTTGTCCATTTTCGCGTAGATGGTATTATGCATCAGGACAGGCGGTTCCGCGGGATTAAGCACGATTATAGCCTTGGCCCTCCTGACGCCGGTGAAGGATTCTATCGCATCCCTTGTGGTCTGAGTGAACTCGTCGATGTTCAGCCTAGTCCCCGGGCCGGCTGATTTCGATGAAATGCTGGAAACCAGCTCCACGTATTCCATGTCAGGGTGAACTTTCATTATGGCGTGGATGATCGGTATGGCCGCCTGCCCGCCGCAGGTAATAAGATTGATATTGTCCGCGTCCAGGCATTCCGCCATATTCAACGCCGGAACGCACATCTTCCCGATCTTGGACGGAGTAAGATCTATGGCGAACTTCCCCAGTTTTTCCAAGATGACGGCATTCTGCCTGTGCACGGCGGCTGAAGTGGCGTCAAAAACGATTTCACAGCACCCGGGATCTTCTTCTATGGCGCGGATGGAATCGGTTGAGGTATTGACCCCCAGTGACCTTGCCCTCCGGATCCCCTCGGAGTCGGCGTTACGGCCGGCGAATATACCGCATTCAAGATATTCCGACCGGCTGACCTTTATCAGCAGATCGGTACCGATGTTGCCGGTGCCGATGATCCCCACTTTCATTTTGTTCATAGCGACAGCACCATATCGTCCTTTGCCGACCACGTATTCCTGAAAAACTCCCGTGCTTCTTTTTGCGCGCCGCGTCTGTCCTTCTGCGTCAGATATATGCTGGCGTCGAAATGCGTCAAATACAATCTTTTTGCGTTTGCCTTGCGGGCTGCCAAAGCCGCCTGCCGGGGGTCAAGATGCGGCCAATTCGCGTCCGCCCGCGTTCCGCTCCGATAAGAGCATTCCGATATAAAAACATCCGCATCCGCCGCCAAGGAATATAGATTGGCGCACACGCCGGTGTCCATGCAATACGTTATCGTTTTCCCCTCCAGCAGCGCCCTGTATCCATAACAATGTCCGGAGTGCTTTAAAGGCTTGCAGAGCACGTCATCCGGGCAGTTTTCCCCGCGGCCCCCGATCTCATGCAGGCGCAGCTTAACCGGCAGACTGCCGATAGGCACCGTGTACGGCCTGTTCAGGAAACGTTTTAACGAAGCTTTAAGTCCCGGCGGGCCGTATATATCCACCGGGCGGGAGAAATGGAATTTATTAAGCGCGTGCAGGCCTATAATATGGTCGAGGTGATAGTGGCTGAGAAGCAGTCGGATACGCTTGTTATCTTTTACGTATTCATCTATCTTATGGAACCCGTTGCCGGCATCAAATATCAGATATTCCGACCCGCTCTCCACCAGGACACATACAGTATTACCGGCGGCGGTATCATACCAGCCGTTCGTACCCAGAAAGCATATTTTCATGCTTTATTCTTGAAATAAGAAAGATACCAGTCGATGGTCTTTCTCAAACCTTCCCTTATCGTATAAACGGGTTTCCACTGTAGCTCTTCCCTGGCTTTCCGGGAGGAGAGATACTGTTTCTTTATTTCATACCTGGCGGAGTTCATTATCCGGTATTTTAAAGAGTTACCGCTAAGACCGTTTATTTCCCTCAACACCTGCATGACCGTCAGCGGGTTTTCGTCGCTTAGATTATACGCTTGCCCCATCAGGCCGCGCGCCTTCAGGAGTTCCGCTATCCGGATATATCCGCTGACTATATCGTCCACGTAAACGTAGTCACGGACAAATTTTCCGTCGCTGCGTATTTTCAGGGTCCTGTTTTGAAAAATGCACCGCATGGCGTCCGGCATCAGGCGGGTGAAATTGAAATCGCCGGGCCCGTAGATATTACCGCAGCGGGTCACCGCGACAGGCAGCCCGTAAGTGTGATAATAGGTATTCGCTATAAGATCCGCGCAGCTCTTGGATACATCATAGGGATGATCGGCGATAAGCGGGGCGCTCTCGCGGTAAGGAAGTTTTTCATGGCTGCCGTAAGCCTTGTCGCTCGAAGCCACTACTATCGCATTCATATCTTCCCGGCCGCGCGCGGCTTCCAACAGCCGCCAGGTGCCGGCGATATTGGAATCGAAAGCCTTTAGCGGATCTTTCTGGCTGCGGCTGACGATCGCTTCCGCCGCCAGATGAAAGATAACGTTTATGGAATGTTTGCGCAGTATCTCCCGCATCAGCCTGTAATTGACGACGCTGCCCTTATAACTTGCAACCCTGCCGTAATCGGCCCGGCTGAATATCGTGTTTTTACGGACGGTATTGATATCCAGCCCGACAATTTTTGCGTCCGTCTCCAGCAACGCTTTTGTGAGATTCGATCCCAGGAACCCCTCGAATCCGGTTATCAAAACGCGCTTGTCTTTCCAGAATCTCTTGTTGATCTTCATGCGGTTTACCACACCTTCCAGGGCGCTTCACCCGATTGCCAAACACGCTCCAGCTCGATCTTATCCCGCAAAGTATCCATACAGCTCCAGAAACCGTTGTGCTTATAGGCGCTCAACTTACCAAGCCTGGCCAGCGTCTCCAGCGGCTCCCTTTCCCAGACCGTTTCGTCGCCCTGTTTTATGTAATCAAAAACCTCCGGGTTCAGAACGAAAAAACCGCCGTTTATCCATCCGCCTTCGTCTTTGGGCTTCTCAAGGAAAGAAGCCACTTTTGAGTTCGATCCGAGGTCCAAAACCCCGAACTTACCGGTATTCTGGATCGCCGTAAGGGTGGCGGGGGCGGAGCTCTTTTTGTGGAACGCCGCCAACTCTTTGATGTTCACATCGCAAAGGCCGTCGCCGTAAGTGAGCATGAACGGTTCGTCGCCTACATACTTCTGCACGCGTTTAAGCCTGCCTCCGGTCATGGTGTCCAGTCCGGTGTCCACAAGGGTTATCTTCCACGGCTCCGAAGAACTGCTGTGTATTTCTGTCTTGTTCCTGCACAAGTCGATAGTGATATCGCTCATATGCATGAAATAATGCGAGAAATACTCCTTGATAAAATATCCCTTGTAGCCCAGGCAGATTACGAAATCGTTAAAACCATATGAAGAATATATCTTCATAATATGCCACAGGATAGGCTTGCCGCCTATCTCCACCATCGGCTTGGGCAAGACCTCCGTTACTTCGCTGATCCTGGTTCCTCTTCCCCCCGCCAGAATAACTACTTTCATCGCCTCTCCTATAGGTAAAAACCCGACCAGACTTTTTACTAAATGATAAAAATTATAACATTGCGAGTAACAAAATAAAAGCCTTTTTTACTTCGCTGCGCCATGAACGACACCGGCATCGTTGCTTTTACTTACCGCCAGCTGATTTCTCGGCAAAGCAGATCAATAAAACAACCCGACCTTGCCCAACGCAACAGCCATTAACCTGGGATCACTTTTGTAGGTTTTCGCATCGGGGAATACGAACCTGATATTATTGGAAGCGAACGGCAGCAACAGGCTGGAATTGAATTCAATGGAATATTCCCCGGACCTGTCGAAGACCAGTTCCCCTATTTTCGTGTTATTGATATAGACCTGCGCCTGCTGGACGCCGAGGACCATCCTGGGGACGATAACCAGCTTCATAACCGTGTCCGCCCTGCGCGATTTTAACCTGAAGTCTATCCTGGCGCCGCGCCCCTCGCTCCAGCGGTGCGTTCCTTCATGCGCCGACCACCCCGCTGTCAAATACTGGCTTTCGTTATAAAATATCCATTTCCCCGGCGAATAGAAACAAGCTGCCCTCCCGGTTCTTGCTCCGGTTACGGTCCAGCGGCCGTTCTTGAAAGAAACGCCGGGAGAGATATTCTCCAGCCTGGAATTGCGCGTGGAGAAAACCAGAGAATTGAATTCAAGGCTGTCCCCTTCTATCGGAACTTCGTAAAAAACAAAATCCCTGCCGGAACTGACCCGGGGTAATTCTGGAATAACGTGGTATTCCATAGAAGAACGCTCCTCCCCGGAAATACCGGATCCACCCTGGATGACTTCAAAAGGGATGTTTCCCCAGGTGAACAACCTGAGCGCGTCCACATTCATCATTCTGACCTTACCGTTCCTGCGGTCGAAAAATACCGAAGATAGCCTGCCGAACAAAACACAGCCGTTATCGCGGTGCGCGTAAGAGTAATATTTAACGAGATAAATGCCGTCCTCTCCCAGATCACCGGCCGGGATGACTTCCAGCGAATGATCCGTCCCAAGAACGGGGTGAGAAGCTATTTCCTTGCACCTTTCGGCCAGATA
>DIEK01000030.1 GCA_002418595.1 Candidatus Omnitrophica bacterium UBA5776
CAGCAAAGGCCTTTGCCTCCGCCGCAGAGCCGAACGGCAGCGCCCGTTGTCCCGGCGCGGAAGTTGCCGGAACCGGCCGCCAGACAGCTTGATCCGGTTATCCAGGCCGCTACCGCGGTGGCAGAAGAAGAGGATGAGGAATTTTACGGAGAAGAGGTAGCTGTTCCCACCGCGGCCGGGCCGGATATCGAGCTGATCCAGGAGCAGTGGAAAAAGCTGATAGAAGAGATCGGGAATGTTAAAATGTCGGCGGCGGCATATTTGAGCGAGGGAGAACCGCTGAAATTGGAAAAAGGGGTGCTGACGATCTCTTTCCCCAAGGGGTTTTCCCTGCATAAGGAAGCGCTGGAGAGGAAAGAGAATAGCCAGGTGGTGGAGGAATGTTTGTTGAAAAAATATAATACGCGTTTAAAGGCGCATTTTCTGCTTTCCCACAAAGAAAAAACCGGGGCGGCCGATATCAAGGCGCACCCGGAAGTGCAATCCGCCATCGAGTTTTTCGGCGGCAAGATAGTGGAGTCGTAAGATGGCCGTTTACCCGGCTTCCGTTGAGATCCTGATAGAGAAGCTGACCAAATTCCCCGGAGTAGGCAGGCGCAGCGCCGAGAGGATCGTCAACTATATTCTGCACGCGCCGAAAGAGGACATAAAAGCTCTTTCCGGAGCCATAGACGCCGTGAAGGAAAATGTGCGTCTTTGTTCGGTCTGCAACAACCTGAGTGAGGGGGATGTCTGCGCGATCTGCGCCAATGAACGGCGCAGAAAAGACCTGGTCTGCGTGGTGGAGAAACCGGCGGACGTTACCGCCATGGAAAAAGCCGGCAGATACGAAGGAGTCTATCACGTGTTGATGGGTTCGATCTCGCCGCTGGAGGGCAGGGGCCCGGCCGACCTTAAACTCGAGGGACTGTATAACAGAATAAAACAGGGCAACATCAGCGAAGTGATCATCGCGACCGATGCAGACACCGAAGGAGAGACCACCGCCATGTATCTGACCGGCGTGCTAAAGTCTCTGTCGGTGCGCGTCAGCCGCATCGGCCTCGGACTGCCCGTAGGTTCCAACCTGGAATTCGCCGACTCGGAGACCCTTTTTAAGGCCATGGAGTCTCGCCGCGATCTTCATCTCCCGTAAGATATCATGATATCGATCAGCAATCTTTCCAAAAACTACGGCAAGAAAGTCCTTTTTCGGGAGATCTCCTTCAGCATTAACGACGGTGAGAAAGTCGGCTTGATCGGGCCAAACGGCGCAGGCAAGAGCACTTTTTTTTCCCTTATCCGCGGGGAGTGCGAGCCGTCGTCCGGAGAAGTCCAGGTGAACAAGAATATCCGCCTGGGTTACCTGCCGCAGGAATCCTCTTTTTCCTCCACGCGCACGGTGCTTACCGAGATCACCGAGGGTGACGCCGATATCGTGCGCCTGCATAAAGAGAAGAGCGAACTTGAGGAAAAGAACGCCGCCGGTTCTATGCGTTACGGAGAGGTCCTGCAGGAGCTCGAAACTTTGGGGTATTTCGAACTGGAACATAAAGCAAAAAAGATACTCTCCGGACTGGGGTTCAAGGAAAAGGATTTCGAGCGGCCGATCTCGCACTTAAGCGGAGGGTGGCAGATGCGCACTTTGCTCGCGAAACTGCTCACCGTGCATTACGACATCCTGCTTCTGGACGAGCCTACCAACTACCTCGATTTGAACGCCGCGCTCTGGCTCAAGGATTATCTCTCGAGCTTCCGCGGCACGTTCATTATGATCTCCCACGACCGCGCTTTTCTCGACGAAGTCACCAATTACACGCTGATACTGGAACACGGTTCCATCTTCAAGGTGAAGGGCAACTACGAGCATTATGAGGCAATCAAAGAGGAACGCCGCGGTTTCCTGATAAAGCAGGCCAAGGAGCAGGAGAAAAAACGCCTGCAACTGGAGGAATTCGTCGCGCGTTTTCACGCCCAGCCCAACAAGGCCTCGCAGGTGCGCGCCAAGCGCACGGCGCTGGAGAAGATGGAGGAGATCGTCATTCCTCCCGACCCGAAAGAAAGCATCAAGGACTTCATCTTCCCGCAGACGAGAAAAAGCGGCTACAAGGTGATAACCCTGGAGAATGTGCGCAAGACTTATCCGCCGGACATAGAGGTTTACAACGGCCTGAATTTCGAGATCACCCAGGGGGAGAAGGCCGTGCTGGCCGGGGACAACGGCGCCGGAAAATCCACGCTTTTGAAGATGATGGCCGGGGTCACGCCCATAGATTCCGGGAACCGAGCAGTAGGCCACAACGTGGACGTGGGATACTTTTCCCAGACCAGGCTGGATGTCTTGAGCCCGGAGAACACAGTACTGCAGGAGGCGTATTCCGCCGCGCCCGGCTTTATGTCCGAGACCGGCCTGCGCACTATGCTCGGCGCGTTCCTCTTCACCGGTGACGACGCGGACAAAAAGGTGAAGGTCCTTTCCGGGGGGGAGAAGAGCCGCCTGATACTGGTAAAACTTCTGATTAATCCGCCCAATTTTCTTCTCCTGGACGAGCCGACCACCCACCTGGACGTGGACGCCGTCGAGGCATTGATAAAAGCTATACAACAGTATGAAGGCACCGTAGTTTTTATCAGCCACGACATACATTTCGTGCGTTCCGTGGCCAACGTGGTTTTTGAAGTAAAAGAAGGCCGGGTGCGCAAGTTTCCCGGCAGGTTCGATTACTACCTGGAAGTCAAGGACAGGCCGGAATACGGACAAGACGGACAGCCGAAGAAGAAGGCTCCAGACCACCGGCAGATGGACAAGGCTAAAGAAGCCAAATATAAGGCTATAGAAGAGGCAAAACGCAAGAAAGACGAAGAAAGAGAACGCAAAACCCACAACAGCAAACTGCGCGAGAAGATAAACAAACTGCAGAAAAAAAAGGATGAACTACAGATAGAAAGCTACGCCAAGGTCCGGGCGCTCTCCGAACCCAACATCTACCGCCGCGACGAAGAAATGGCCAAAGAATACGGCCGCAGGCTTAAGGAAATAGAACAGCTCCTGGCAGAAATAGACCAGAAGATAGCCAAGTTAGAGGCGGAGATACAGTAACCGGCCTCTGCGGGGATAGAAACGGTAAAAAAACGACCGGGAGAAGGCGTTCTTATGCTGTCTTCCAATGTCCACTCAAAAACAATTGACTTTGAGAAGATTTTAGATAAAATTGATATACGCTAATAGATTTTTTCGTTATCTTAAGACGGAATTGGCCGAAGGATCAGGGTTGTTCTTTTATAAATAGATTTATTCCCCCTTAGCTCAGTCTCCGCCACAGAAATTGGCGGACCCGCCAAAGCAGGTTGGCGGGGGTAGAACGAGTGGTTTAATGAACTATATATATGTTCTAAGAAGCCTAAAGACCGGGATGGATATACTGCTAAGAATCTCCAACAGCGGCTTACGGAGCATAACAGCGGAACAAATTCGTTCACAAGGCAGAATAGGCCGTTTGAATTAGTTTACACAGAAGATTTTAAAGACGAACAAAGTGCTAGGAAGCGCGAAAGATTCTTGAAAACTGGTCAAGGTCGTAGATTTCTAGAAAGATTATTC
>DIEK01000027.1:0-12076 GCA_002418595.1 Candidatus Omnitrophica bacterium UBA5776
GTCATAGACGATCTCGGTTACAACCTCTCCAATCTTGAGCGGATAAAAAGACTTCCCTGTCCGGTCACAGTGTCGGTTCTGCCCAATCTCGCTTATTCCGCGCGGGCCGCTTCTGAATTGCGCTCGGCCGGTATGGAAGTCATGCTGCACCTGCCGATGGAGCCCTGGGAGAAGGTCGGGCTTGAGAAAGACACCCTTATGACGGGGATGAGTCGGCATCGGGTCTCGGAGATTATCGGGCGTTCTTCGGCAAGTGTGGGCGGCCTGTCCGGGGTATCCAACCATATGGGATCCAGGGCCACCGAGGACCCGGGATTGATGAATTCCGTTCTGTGCGAGCTTAAACGCAGGGGGCTTTATTTTCTGGACAGTTACGTCTCGTCACATTCGGTATGCGCTTCCCAGGCCCAGAAGTGCGGGGTGGTTTTTTACCGCAGGGACGTTTTCATAGATAATAGTCTTAACCCCGATTATATCAAGAAGCAAATCGGCAAACTGAAAGNNTAGGTATAGGCCATGACCGCAGGGCGACCGTGGAGGTCCTTGCCGAGGTTATGCCGCAGCTCCAGCGCGAAGGTTATCGGTTCACCGTAGTTTCCGGCCTGAAACCGGAGAGAAGCCGTGCGGATAATTGACGATCAGCAGGCATAAAGGGCGCGAACCTTTCTTATGTATGTACTGGGCATAGAAACTTCCTGCGATGAGACTTCGGCTGCGGTTATCGGCGGGGCCGGCCGCGTGCTTTCCAATGTAACCGCCTCCAGCCTGAACCTGCATAGAAAATACGGCGGAATCATACCGGAGATCGCGTTCCGTATGCAGCTTGATTCCATTGCCGGTGTTTGCGACTGCGCGCTGGGCGAAGCCGGCCTTACTCTAAATGACATCGGGCTTATCGCCGTTACCAACGGCCCCGGGCTTGCCGGTTCATTGAACGTCGGGGTAAATTTCGCGAAATCCGTTTCTTTTTCCGCCGGGATACCGTTGACCGCGGTGAACCATCTGCACGGACATATTTACGCGAACTTCCTTTCGCATCGCGGAATAAAATTCCCCTTCGCGGCTCTGATCGTTTCCGGGGGGCACACCAGTATTTATCGCGTCGAAGACTGCGACAGTATGGAGGAGATGGGTTCTACCGCCGACGACGCCTGCGGCGAAGCCTACGATAAAGTAGCCAAGATACTCGGATTGGGTTATCCGGGCGGGCCTGTCATAGAGCGCAGGGCGGCGCTTTCTTCCGGAGGAAGCGGACTCAGGTTCAACTGTTCGGCAGCCGGAAGCAGGTACGGGTTCAGTTTTAGCGGTATAAAAACGGCTGTGCTGTATTATGTTTCTTCTCTTAAACGTAGCGGCGCAAGAGTGCCGGCCGGAACGGTCAATGATATAGCTTATGCCTTTCAGGAAGCGGTCGTCGGGACGCTGGCGGACAAGACCTTTGCCGCCGCATCCGACAGGCATCTCCGGGATATCCTCGTAGGCGGAGGAGTGGCGGCCAATTCACGTCTCAGGAGGGAATTCGAACGGCGGGCGGCCAAGACCCGGATAAAGGTATTCTTTCCGGAGAAGCGTTTCTGTCTCGATAACGGGGCTATGATCGCCTGTCTCGGGCGCAGTCTTTATCGTAAAGGCGTAAGGGCCGGAACGGAACTCGGGCTGGATCTGGACTAAAAACGCAGAGGAACGAGGGAAGAAGGAAAAAGATACAAATGTTTTATCCAGTTGTCTTTTAAAAAGGGGGTTCTATGGCTACCAATCTCGATATTATTCTAAGATTGACTATTTCCGCCGTTCTGGCGGGAGTTATCGGGTTGGAAAGGGAGTGGCACCGCCGGCACGCCGGACTGCGCACGCATATAATGGTCAGTCTCGGTTCGTGCCTTATCATGTTGACATCCCTTTATGTTTTTGATATATATAAGAGCCAGGCGGCGGTTGATCCGTCGCGTATCGCCGCCGGCGTAATCACAGGCATAGGTTTTCTGGGAGCGGGGACCATTATACGCGCCCGCACAGGGGTTCGCGGCTTGACTACCGCTTCCAGCCTTTGGGTATCCTGCGGCATAGGCCTGGCGGTAGGTTGCGGTTTTTATCCGGCGGCGGTCTATACGACGTTCCTTTCTCTGGCGGTCCTACTGATCTTGAGGAGGTTTGAGGAAATAATTCCGGTGGTCAAACAAGGCAAGGGAGGTGGAGAGGATGGCATTTAACGCGAAGAAAAAAATGGACGTTAAGATCCTCGATGTCGACGCTTCTATGCAGGGAAATTTGAGTTTCAAGGATCCGGTGAACCTGCGCATAAACGGCAGTTTCGACGGCAACCTCGACGCGCGCGGCAACCTTACTATAGGGCCGTCTTCCACCGTAAAAGGCGATGTCTCCGGAGACAACGTGATAGTCGGCGGAAAATTCAACGGCAAACTGGTGGCCAGGGAGATGCTCACTCTTCTGCCGAATTCAGTGGTCGAAGGGGACATATTTCCGGCCAGGCTGAATGTCGCCGAAGGGGCGGTGCTGGAGGGCCGCTGTTCGATGCTGCGGGATTTCATGAACGCGGAAGAACTTTCGCGTTATCTGGAAGTGGACCTGAATTCGGTGCTGGAATGGGCCGGTTCGGGTAAAGTCCCCGGCATCAAAGAAGGGGAAACCTGGAAGTTCGAGCGCAAGTCGATAGACGCCTGGGTCGCTTCCGGCAAGATAAGTAAATGAAGGTCAGCTGATTTTTTAAGGAGGCGGCGCATTAAAAATGGGCGAAGAAAAACTTCTCACTATCAGGGACGTAGCGCTTTATCTGAATGTATCCGAGCGCGAGGTTATGGATCTGGCCGAACAGGGCAAGATACCTGCTTATAAGATTGCAGGCGTCTATCTGCGTTTCAGGAAAGAGCAGGTGGAGTCATACAAAAATACGCTCGGCCCCGGGAATTCTTCTCCAACCCGCGACTTGTATCCTTTCAAGGACAAGGTCTTCGATTTTCTTTATTATAACGATTTTTACATCTTTTCCACGCTGATCGTGCTTTTTCTGCTTTTGTTCATCTTCCGTTGAAATAATGGGCAAAAGTAAAAGTTTCCATGATCTTGGGTTCGCCAAAGTCGATATCGGGAGAGCCCTGCGCAGAGGGTTCCCGGAGGTCGTTTATTGCCCCGGCAAACGGACGGAACATATTATTGGCATAGCAAAAGAGATACTGCGCAGGAAGCAGGATTTGTTGTTGACCCGTCTAAATGAAGCGGTTTACGCCGACCTGCGCAGGTCCCTGCCCGGATTGCGCTATAACNNCTATAACGCGTCCGCCGGACTGGCTTATCTGCGCAGCGGCAGGAAACGTAAACCGGCTAAAGGCACGGTTCTGGTGATCAGCGCCGGGACATCCGATATACCGGTAGCTGAAGAGGCCGCGGCCACACTGGAGGTTACCGGTATCAGGGTTAAGCGTCTTTACGACGTAGGCGTCGCCGGGGTGCATCGTTTATTAGGCAGCGCGCGTCTTTTGAAGGGAGCGGCGGTAATAATCGTCGTCGCCGGGATGGAAGGCGCGCTTTCCAGCCTGGTGAGCGGTCTGGTCGCTTGTCCGGTGATAGCCGTGCCGACGAGTTGCGGTTACGGCGCCAGTTTCGGAGGGCTCTCCGCGCTGTTGGCTATGTTGAACTGTTGTTCTCCGGGTGTGAGCGTGGTGAACATAGACAACGGATTCGGGGCCGGATATTTCGCTTCGCGCGTCCTCGCCGCCCGGACCGGGCGGGATGATTGACGCGGCGGATCTTTCATAAATTTTTTTCTGGTGATATAAAGGAGCGGAAATGGCACTTTCAGGATTAGACATTTACAAGATACTGCCGAAGACAAACTGTAAAGAATGCGGTTTCGTTACATGTCTCGCTTTCGCGATGCAGCTTGCGAAAAAAGGGGTGGAGGCCGGGAAATGCCCTTATTTGAGCGAGGAGGCCGGGAATATCCTGGCCGACGCTGGACGTCCACCCATAAATCTGGTGAGTATCGGTTCCGGGGAAGGCTGCCTGAAAGTGGGCAATGAAACGGTCCTCTTCCGGCACGAGGAGAAATTCAGGAATCCCTGCGGTATAGGTTTTATCATAGACGACGTTCTTCCGGAAGAGCAAATAAAGCGGACGGCGTCCAGGCTGGGAGGCGTTTCTTTCGAGAGGGTAGGCCAGATTCTTAAACCCGACGTGATTGCCGTGCGGCAGTCCTCTAATTCCGCCGAGAAATTCGCGGCCGCGGTGAAGGCCGCGGTTGATGCTTCCGGACTTAATCCGGTATTGATGCCCTCCGACGCATCCGGACTGCGGGCCGCTCTCGAGGCGGTTAAAGGGGCGGCCCCTTTGATTTACCGGGTCACGAAAGATAACATCCGTGAGTTCATGCCGCTTGCCGCGCAGGCGCGCGTCCCGGCGGCCGTTTACGGCGACACGCTGGAGGAACAGGCGGAATTGGTGAAGGAGTTGAACGGCGGTGGCGTGGCGCAGATCCTTCTGGATACGGGTGAGCAGGAGCCGCGCGAGCGTATCTGGCGGCTTACCCAGTGGCGCAGGCAGGCCCTTAAGAAAAACAACCGTTTGTTAGGGTATCCCGCTGTCACAGTCCTGAAAGGAAAGGACCCATACTCTGTTGCCGTCGAGGCGGCAGGGGATATCTGTAAATACGCCGGTTTGATACTGCTGGAGGTTTCCGAAGCCGAGGAAACGCTGGCCCTGTTGACACTCCGCCAGAATATCTACAGCGATCCGCAAAAACCTCTTCAGATAGAGCCTAAAGTATATACGATAGGCAACGCCGGAAAGGAGTCGCCGGTGCTGATTACCACCAATTTCTCTTTAACGTATTTCACGGTCCTCGGAGAGGTGGAAAGCAGTAAGGTCCCGTCTTATATAGTCAGCGTCGACACCGAGGGGATGTCGGTGCTCACCGCCTGGGCCGCGGAGAAGTTTACGCCGGAGAAGATAACGGATTCCCTGCAGAAATTCGGCGTGTCCGGGCTGGTCGGGCACAACCGGTTGATCATTCCGGGATACGTGGCCATGATGAGCGGTAACCTTGAAGAGAAATCCGGGTGGGAAGTAGTAGTCGGGCCTAAAGAAGCTTCCGGCCTGCCCGCGTTCCTTAAAAACCTTTCCTGATTGAACGGCCGGGTGTTCGTGCCCGCCGGCGGGGAGCATGTCGGTAATGGCTGATTACAAAGTTACTTTTTATCCCGAAGGAAAAAGTGTGGAGGTGCCTGTTGATACCACCATACTGCGCGCCGCGCATGAAGCCGGTATCAGGCTGGACGCGCGATGCGGCGGGCAAGGCACGTGCGGCGCCTGCAGGGTCAGGGTGATAAACGGGAATGTTCATCTCCCGCCTTCCGGTAAACTTTCTCCTTCCGACAAAAAAAAGGGGATCTGCATGGCTTGTCTGGCTCTTGTTCGGGGCGACCTGGAAGTGGAAGTGCCTTTTTCTTCGCGGTTGGAGCCGGCCGACCTCCTTGAAGAAACGGGAGAGAACTCCGCTTGCGGGTATGTGTTTTCCCCGGGGCCGCTTACGGAGAAATTCTTTCTTGAACTTCCCGAACCGGATAAACACGACCGGCTTTGCGACTGGGAGAGGATCCGCAGGCATCTGCGTTCGCGTTGCGGATTGGAAGGGGAATTTGAGATACCTTTAGAACTGTTGCGCTGCCTGCCCGGGTTGCTGCGAGCCGCCGGGTGGAAAGTTACGGTGTCTTTGACGCGGGCCCCGGGTTATTTTGTGGTCACGAGGATAGAAGCGGGAGATACCTCGGGAGAG
Organism: Candidatus Omnitrophica bacterium UBA5776; assembly: GCA_002418595.1. Lineage (GTDB taxonomy): Bacteria > Omnitrophota > Gorgyraeia > Gygaellales > Profunditerraquicolaceae > Undivivens > Undivivens industriae. The sequence continues at coordinate 5,789 of DIEK01000027.1, forward strand.
AATTACGGTTTTTGTTTCGACATCGGGACCACTACCATATCCGGCCAACTGGTCGATCTCAACGCGCGTAAGCCGGTGTTGGGGATGACGGTTTATAACGCCCAGGCTGCTTTCGGCAGCGATGTAATTTCGCGTATCGTGTATTCACAGCAGTCCCCCGGAGGACTGGAGCAGCTGCGTTGCGCCGCCCTGGAAGGGGTCAACAGGATCGCCGCCGACCTTATAAAGGCCGCGAAGCTCGCTAAAGAAGATATCGGCTGCGTTTCTTTCGCCGGGAATACCATAATGACGCATATGCTTTTAGGCATAGAGCCGAAATACATACGTAGAGAGCCGTATCTGCCGGTAGTGAACGAGTTGCCTTATCTGACGGCCCGGGAGTCCGGTATCTGCATTGCCGGCAGCGCGTCTGTTTACGCCCTGCCCGGGGTCGCCGGGTATGCCGGCGGCGATCTTACCGCCGGTGTGCTTGCTTGCGGGATGCATCGCAGCGGGGAACTTTGCCTTTTGATAGACGTCGGGACCAACGGGGAGATTGCTCTTGGCGGCAGCGAGTTCATTGTCTGCGCCGCGGCATCCGCCGGCCCGGCATTCGAGGGTTCGGGGGTTACTTGCGGCATGCGCGCCGCGTCCGGAGCTATCCAGAAAGTAAATTCTCCGGGCCGGGACGGCTATGAAGTCAACGGGAATGTCGCCGCGCGCGGTATATGCGGATCGGGTTACATAGACCTGTTGGCGATGCTGCTGCGGGAAGGGATAATGGACAGGAATGGACGCCTTAATCAAGAAGCGCCGGGCGTCAGGCCGGGAGCGCACGGCAGTGAATATCTGGTTTGCTCTTCGGGCGGAGAGGATATAGTCATCAGCGAAGCGGACATCGAGAACCTTAAACGGGCCAAAGCCGCGATCTACGCCGCCGCTTCCGCGCTGCTGAAGCACGTGGGAATGGACTTCGCAGGGGTGTCCCGCGTTTATATATCCGGCGGCTTCGGCAGATGCATCAACGTGGAGAGCGCTAAGGAGATAGGCCTTTTGCCGGCGCTGGAGAACAAACGTTTCGTGTTCTGCGGCAACACTTCATTGTCCGGGGCGCGCAGCGCTTTGCTTTCCCCGCAGGCGCGCGGGGAAGCCGCTGAGATAGCTTCCAGGATGACTTATTGCGAACTTTCTCTGGAGCCGTCCTACATGGAGGAATACATGGCGGCTTTGTTCTTTCCGCACACCGATCTGGAGGGTTTTACCGGTGGAGGCGGGAGGGGATGAGTTATGTATTGGCCGTGTCCGGTAAGGGAGGGACCGGTAAGACTACGGTTTCGGCGTTGTTGTCCAGACTGATAATTTCCCGCGGTAAAGGTTCTTTGCTGGCGGTGGACGCCGATCCCAACGATAACCTGGCCGCGGCTTTCGGCGTAAAGGCGGAGCGCACCATTGGTGATATCATCGGCGCCGTGGCAAAAAACCCGGAGAGCGTCCCGAAAGGGATGAGTAAGGAGAGGTTCCTGGAATACGAGGTGCAGTCGGCAGTCCAGGAATGCGAAGGCTTGGACCTTTTGACGATGGGCAGGCCGGAAGGGCCGGGGTGTTATTGTTACGTGAACAATATCCTTCGCGGAGTGCTCACTAAACTCACCGCGGATTATGATTTCGTGGTGATAGACAACGAGGCGGGGCTCGAACATCTTTCGCGCAAGACCGCCGGCAGGATAAACCTGCTCTTGACGGTCGCCGACGCCACCGCCGCCGGGATGAAAGCCGCCCGGAGAGTTGCCTGTCTGGCGGACGAACTTTCTTTGAAAGTGGACAGAAAAACCCTGCTGGTGAACAAGTGCCGTCTCTGCGACGCTCCGGCTCCGGAAGATATTGGGCCGGGTATGGAGTTCCTCGGTTATCTGCCTTTCGATATGAAAGTCGCCGAGGCCGGCATTAACGGGACGTCCCTGCTGGATTTGCGGGACGGTTCGGCGGCGCTGGAAGCGCTGGAAGCCATGGAAATAGTTTAGCAAGGCGTTGATAGTGTGGTAAAATGAAGCTTATGAATAATGTCACATTGATATCCGGAGAAACGAAAATGTCCCGACAGGAAGAGATGCTGGAGAAATGGCAGGGGGAAGTTTTTACTTGCGTGATCGGCGCGAAAAAAGATGAGGGAGGGACGCGCGGTTCAGTGGTGAAAGTCGGCGGAGAGAAAACGCTGCCTTTTCTTGACAAAGAAGGATCTCTCCCCAATACCGCCGCGGTGGCACTCGAGATATTCGATGTCCCGCCTGCGGACTGGCCGGAGGAACTGGTTGCGGCTTATGGCGGCGTTACGGCCAATCCGCTGGAATGGGCGGACGCCTGCGTGAGAAAATTCGGCGCGGAATTGCTCTGTGTGAAACTCGCCGGGGCGCATCCGGACGCCGGCGGCCGGAGCCCGGAACAGGAAGCGGCTTTTTTATCTAAACTTGCGGCTGCCGTTAACGTCCCTTTGATAGTGCGCGGCTGCGGAGACGACGTTAAGGACAACACGCTTCTGCCGTTGTGTTCCGAAGCTCTGAAAGGCGAGCGTTGTCTTTTCGGCAGCGCCTCCCAGGACAATTATAAAACCTTGACTGCCGCGGTCACGGCGGACGGGCACGGCATCATAGCGGAGTCCCCTATAGATCTTAATATCGCCAAACAGCTTAATATCCTCATTTCCGATCTCGGCCTGCCCCTGGAACGCATAGTTATGGATCCCACTATAGGCGCGCTGGGGTACGGACTGGAATACGCTTATTCGATAATGGAACGCGCCCGGCTGGCCGCGCTTTCCGGTGACAGGAACGTTGCCTGTCCGTTCATCTGTTTTACCGGCCAGGAAACCTGGAAGGTAAAAGAAGCGGTCGCCGCCAGAGCCGATTTTCCTCATTGGGGTGATAAAGAAAAACGCGGGATACTTTGGGAAGCGGTCACCGCCTCCGCGCTGCTGCAGGCCGGAGCAGATATACTGGTGATGCGGCATCCAAAGGCGGCGGAAGAGATAAAAAAATATGCTTGTCATAGGTGAATTGATAAACGGTATGTTTGCCCGCGTCGGCAGGGCTATCGAAAAAAAAGACGCGGCGGCCGTCCGCAGGATAGCTTCCGAACAGGCGGTTTGCGGCGCCGGGGCTCTTGATATAAATTGCGGTCCGGGATCTCTCAGCCCTGCGGACGATATGAAATGGCTGGTGGAGACCGTCGCTGCCGCCGTTGATAAACTGCTCGTTCTCGACTCGGGAAAAGAGGAGGTATTGGAAGCGGGGCTGCAGGCGGCAGGGCGGCCGTGCCTGTTGAATTCGGCTACGGCCGAGCCGAATAAGCTTAAACGCCTGCTGGATCTGGCCGCCGGATATAAGAGCGGACTGATCGTGTTGACTGTCGGTTCTTCCGGTATGCCGCAGGGATGCTCTCAAAGGATCGAATCCGCCGCCCGGATAGTCGAGATATGCGTCGAGACAGGGTTTCCTCTGGATAACATATATCTTGATCCGGTGCTTATGCCGGTGAGCGTGGCGCAGGCGCAGGTGGGAGCCGCCCTGGAGACGATTAAAGAGTTCAAGGTGATATCTCCTGAATTGAAGAGCGTGGTCGGTTTGAGCAACGTTTCCCAGTCGGCGCCTCATCGCAGGCTCTTAAACCGCGTTTTCCTGTCCATGGCCGCCGCTTACGGGCTGGATGCGGCCATACTTGATCCAACGGACCGCGAATTGATGGAGACTCTTTCTGCCGCCGATATCCTCTTGAACAGGAATATATACTGCGAGTCTTTCCTGAAAAAGTGCGGCGGGGACAAGGACGGCCCCGGGTAGCCATGGCACAAAAAAACAGGATATTGCGCAATATATTCCGGTTCACGGGATTCTGGACGAGCATGCGCCTGGCGGTCAACGGCATCGCGTACCTTTTTGTCTATCACCGCAACATGCGCATCATTTTTTTGTGCGGGATAACGGCCGCGCTCGCCGGGATATATCTGCGCCTTCGGGGGATAGAACTCGCGGCGCTTTGCATTTCCGTCACTCTTGTGTTTATCGCCGAGATATTCAATACTGCGGTTGAAATAATGCTTGATATGACCACGCGCAAGTATCACACGCTGGTCAAACTGGTCAAGGATATATCGGCCGCGGTAGTGCTTGTGGCTTCCGTTAATTCGGTCGCCGTGGGCGTCATTATTTTTCTGCCGCGGATCATCGCAAAATTGAAAGCGCTCGCGGCCGGCATTTGAGCAAAACGCGGGAGTCCCCGGCTTAAAAGGAGGATTTACTTTAGCCAATCGGAAGGCTAAGTATTCACTTGTGTGATACCTTAGCCAATTGGAAGGCTAAGTATTCACTTGTGTGATACCTTAGCCAATCGGAAGGCTAAGTATTCACTTGTGTGAATATACGCTGTGTACGGGTGAAGTATTAGCTTCGCCGAAAAATAGAAGAGCCGCGGGCGTCTGCCTTGAGCAGTTCGACAGCCTTACTGTCAAGGCTTGCCGAAGAATTGTTCCGAGGGCTCCATACCACGTAACATATAATGGAAGGGGGATTTTATGGAGAAAGAGAAGACCGGGAAGAGAGAGAGCAAACGCAGGCAGTTGTTCATTGACCGCGGTTTTCAGTCCAAATTCATCATGAAATTTTGCGGCATAGTCGCGGCCGGCAGCGCCTTGACCATCGGGCTTATATATTTTCTTTCTTTGAGGTATACTTCGATCACCGTCGAGAATTCCAGGGTGGTGGTGAAGTCTACCGCCGATCTGCTTCTGCCAATGCTGCTGCAGACAGTGCTCATAGTAATGATCGTGGTCAGCCTCTTTACTATCTTCACAACGCTGGTTTTTTCGCACAAGCTCGCCGGGCCGTTATACCGGTTCCGCAAGATCATGCAGTCGCTTGAAGAGGGCGACTTCAGCGCGGATTTCAAGCTGCGTAAACTTGACCAATTGCAGGAACTGGCCAACGTCTTCAACCGTATGATATTGAAGATACGGACGGAATTGAACGTGCTCAAGGAAGATTTTAATGCCCTCAAGAGCAAATTGGACAGCATATCCGGGAACGAGGTCGTCGAGCATAAGAGGCTTTGTTTCAGCGAATTAAAGCAGATTACCGACCATCTGAACAAGATACTTGATCATTTCAAAACCTGAAATGAAGTTTTGTTTTACTGGAGCCGCCTTCGCAGCCGTCTGTTTGATGTTTTTTTCAACCGGGAGCGGCTTATGCGCTGAAGGAGGAGGGGCGGGCGCAACGGCCATCGCGGTGTCTTTCAAGGCGCTGGCCAAGGCGCTTGTCGGCCAGGACGGAATACGCCGTTTATCGCAGCGGATAGAAGCCATGGACGACGCGGAATTCTCCGCCAGGTACAGGGAGGTTTACGCCATGCTTTCCGAAGTGCAGGGATTGCAGAAGTCCTACGGGCTCCGGGAAAAGATGTCCAGGGCAGAGATGCTGGCGGTTCTAAAGACCTGGAACGGCCGTAAGGTGTGTTCTTTGATAGACGCCGTCCCGGATGCGCGGATAAACGCGAAGTTCAACGAGTACTTGTCTTACGCGAGAGAACGCGATTCCGGGACCGATACTCTCAAACAAATTCAGGCGCTCTGGGGCAGGGTCTTGAGCGAACTTCGCGGTAAATGAGAACCGGCGGCGGGAAGAGGTGTTTTAAACCGGGAAGAAGGAGGTGTGTATTATGTGTTTCGTAAAAGGTTTGAATCTGATACCGGCTTCAATATCGCTGACAATAAGTTTCTTTGTTTTGTTCACCGTTTCCAAATGCTCCGATAGAAGATTGAAAATATTCGGGTATTTAGTCGCCGCGTTCCTCTTGCTGGTATTCGCCGGCCTGTTTCTCAGCGGTCTATGCAGTATGTGCAGGGGGAGCGGATACAGATGTTTTAATAGAGGTTCGTACGAGGCCGGCAAAAACTACAGTATTACCCGCTCCCGTTGCCCGGTCATGCGCGGCCAGCAGGCGCAATGAGTTTTTAATTCCGGGGACACAATACTTAATTCCGGGGACATAATATTTATTGTGTCCCCGGAATTACAACTATCATTTTCCTCTTGATTAGAGGCTGTTTTGTGCTAAACTAAACAACGTTTTTGCGGCGGAGTAGCTCAGCCTGATAGAGCACGCGGCTCATACCCGCTTGGTCGGTGGTTTTCCCGCTTATAAAGAGCGGGATTTCGCTCTGGATAAGGGAAAAGGTGCTCAAAAATCCACTTTCCATATAAACTTTTTTGAATCGAAGATTGATATTTAAGCTTGGCGGAGTAGCTCAGCCTGATAGAG
>DIEK01000027.1:12099-14727 GCA_002418595.1 Candidatus Omnitrophica bacterium UBA5776
CTCATACCCGCTTGGTCGGTGGTTTAAATCCACTCTCCGCCACCAGTTTTGCCTTGGGCTAAACGAAGATGCATTAACGCTCGGTGGTTTTCCCGTTCTTTCCTAACAAAATAAAGAATACGGCGGCGCTGATTAAATATGGCGCTGTTTTTTTGCCTGGGCTAATTCTTGATCAAACCGCAGAAATCCCCGGCTTTCGAGCCGGGGGGGAACTCTTCTTCGTTTTACATCTTCGTTTTACATATCCATTGACTCTTGTTTGCCGGAATGCTAAGATTATATCCACTATGCCGCAATATCTTTTGTTGAAGAATCTTGGCGCGGTGGTTTGTTGTTTGTATCTTTTTACCGCCGTTCTATTCACCGGCTGTGAAACATTTCCTTTATTGACGGACCCCAATCTTTTCTCTCCATCCAACCTGTTGCCTCCGGATGACGGTTTAAGCTTGAGAGATCCGTCCGCGTTAAGCGGTACGGAGTCTAAACCCGTTAATGTGAGGTCTTCAGGCGGGCGCGGAGAAGGCAACCTGCGGACTTCCATGCTTGTCCGCGGAATGAGCCCGGGCGTGGCGTTGAATGTTCTGCTTGGCGAGGGCCTCTCCGGCCGCAGCAGAGGGTTCTTCAAGCCCAGTACTTATCGTATGGAAATGATGAAAAACGGCGGCAGGCTGGTGGAGGTGTATTACGTGCCTAACGCGTCGAATGATCCCTCCGCAGGCGAGACCCCTCTGGTTTTCGACAGCAGCCAATTGGTGGGGTGGGGGTGGGATTATTATTACAATAACCTTACTCCTTGAAGAAACCTCCTTTGAAATAAGAATTCTCCGCCCGAGATATTGTCAGTTCACTCAAACCGCATAATCTATGATAATTCGAACCGTTCGCTCCACGATCAGGAAGTACTCTCTTTTTCGTCCCGGCGACAGGGTGATCGTAGCCGTATCCGGAGGCCCTGATTCGCTGGCGTTGCTTTATTGTTTGCGCTCATTATCGGAGGATTTGCGCCTGGATCTCAAGGTGGCGCATTTCGACCACGGGCTTAGAAAAGGGTCACACCGCGAGCCGGTGTTCGTGCGCAAGATAGCGGAGCAAATGGGGCTGCCTTTTTATGCCGGCGGAGGCGATGTGATCAAACTAAGAGGCGGTAAAGGTTCTCTGGAAGAGGCCGCGCGCCTGGCGAGGCTGGATTTCCTGCGCAGGCTGGCGAAAAAGCTCAAGGCCCGCAGGGTCGCCCTGGGGCACAACATGGATGATCAGGCGGAGACGGTTTTGATGCGCATACTGCGCGGCAGCGGACTCGCGGGGCTTTCCGGTATGTCCGCTTTAAAAGAATTGGGCGGATGTGTTTTTGTCAGGCCGTTGATGGAAGTGAAACGCCTTGAAATTGAACGCTACCTGCGGGATCTTAATCTGCGTCCTTTCCGCGACCCGAGTAACAACGATGAGTCGTTCTTACGCAATAAACTGCGCCGCAAGCTTATACCTTTGCTGGCGAAAGAATACAATCCGCGGGTCAAGGAAATCCTGAACAGCCTGGCCGAAAATGTCTCCTGCGACTATGATTATATTCTTTCCCGGGCGCGTATTGTTGCGGGGGATAATAGAGCGGCGCCGCTCAAGACCCTTTCGTTGTTGCGCATGCATCCATCTTTGCGGCGTATGGTGATCAGACTGCGGATCGGCGCGCTGCAGGGGTCAACCCGCAGGATCACCTCCAAACATATGGAAGAGATAGAGGATATGCTGTTCAACCGGCCTTCCGGTTCGGTGGTCAACCTGCCTAAGGGATATTTTGTGGAAAAACGCGGCGCGTCCCTGTATTTTCGCCGATCCCGCCGGGAAAGGCAAAAGGCAATAAGTAAATGCTTGCTTTAACAGCTCGTTGCGGATATAATTAACAGGGTCGGAAATCTTAGTTCCCCACCATGAACCGGGAGCCGCATTAACCGCTGCGGTCCCCTCTTGAAAACCACCGGAGTCGATTATTATGAAGAAATCCAATGGGAATAAAAGGCAGTTTAATAAAAGCCCCTACAACAATATGCGGTTTCCTTTAGGCTGGATATTGGCCGTTTTGGCTTTTATATTGATGATAAATTCGCTAAACGTCTCCGTGCACGGGATCCCGCAGGAGGTGGCTTACGGGGAATTCTATCGCACTCTCAAGGAAGACCCGGCCAGGATAAAGTCGGCGGTCAAAATGGAGAACGAAATCCAGGGGGAGTTTTCCAACGGAGCGCGTTTCAAATTGACCATACCGGAGAACGACCAGGAGCTGCTGAAGCTTTTACGGGAGAACGTCAAGAGTTTTGACGTCAAACCTCTGCGTAATTTCTGGCCGACGTTTTTCTTCAGTTTCGGTCCGATCATACTGTTGATCGCGCTCTGGTGGATGATGGCCAACCGGGGAGAGCAACTGGGCAGCAGAATAATGACTTTCGGCAAGATCAGGCCCAAGATGCACAGCGAAGGAGAAGGCGCAGAGAAGGTCACTTTCAACGATGTCGCGGGAGTGGATGAGGCGAAAGAGGAACTCAAAGAGGTTATCGAATTTTTGAAGGATCCTAAGAAGTTTCAGCGCCTGGGAGGCAAAATACCCAAGGGTGTTCTGCTGGTCGGGCCTCCGGG
>DIEK01000123.1 GCA_002418595.1 Candidatus Omnitrophica bacterium UBA5776
CGATAAAGCCGGCGACGAACTTGTTCTTAGGTCTGTCGTAGATAGTCATCGGATCGGCCACCTGCTGGATCACCCCGCCTCTCATAACGGCAATGCGGTCGCCCATAGTCATGGCCTCGGTCTGGTCGTGCGTGACATAAATAATGGTGGTCTGGATACGGATATGCAGTTTGTGAATCTCGGTGCGCATCTGCACGCGCAGTTTGGCGTCGAGATTGCTTAAGGGCTCGTCAAAAAGAAAGACCATCGGCTTGCGCACGATCGCCCTGCCCAGCGCCACCCGCTGGCGCTCTCCGCCGGNNCGGAAAGCTCCCTCGGCCTACGCTCCAGAAGATGTTTTATGCCTAATACTTCGGCCGCTTCGTTAACCCGCTGGGCGATCTCGGTTTTAGGATAATGGCGCAGGCGCAGCCCGAACGACATATTCTCGAAAACCGTCATATGAGGATAAAGTGCGTAGTTCTGAAAAACCATAGCTATGTCGCGGTCCTTGGCCGGCACATCGTTGACGCGTTTATTACCTATATAGATGTCGCCGTCGCTTATCTCTTCGAGCCCTGCGATCATCCTTAGGGTGGTGGATTTTCCGCAGCCGGAAGGCCCGACCAGGACCATAAATTCTTTGTTTTCCACTCCAAGGTTTACGTTATTGACCACTTTCGCGCCGGTACTGTATATCTTCGATACACTCTTCAGGCTTACCTGTGCCATGTCTGTCTCTCCCGCATTATCTGAATGGATTTTTTATGCCGAAAACAGCCTTAAATTAAATATTATACACCCTTGTTCGCAAGATAGTCAAGCAGCAAACTTATGGTGTTCTTCATGTTCTTGCGGTTGACGATGATGTCTATCATCCCGTGTTCCTGGAGGAATTCCGAGCGCTGGAATCCCGGGGGGAGCTTCTGTCTTATGGTCTGCTCGATGACTCTCGGGCCGGTGAAACCGATCAGCGCTTTCGGTTCGGCAAGGGTTATGTCACCCAGAGCGGCGAAAGAAGCCATTATACCGGCCATGGTCGGATTGGTCAGCACCGAAAGATACGGCAGGCCGCCGCGGTGATGATACGCCAGGGCCGCCGAGGTCTTGGCCATCTGCATAAGGCTCAAAACCCCCTCATACATCCTCGCCCCGCCGCCGGAACCCGAGACTATGATCACCGGAAGCCGGCCGGCCGTGGCGAACTCCACGGCGCGGGTTATCTTCTCTCCCACCACAGACCCCATCGAGCCCATTATGAAACGCGAATCCGTAACCGCCAGCACCGCCCTGTGCCCGTTAATCAGCCCCTCGCCGGTGATGACCGCGTCTTTTAGATTGGTGGCCTTTTTGTCCTGATCGAGCTTTTCAATGTAAGTCTTGGGGCCTTTAAACTCCAGAGGGTCCGCGGCGAGCATATCCGCGTCGAACTCCTTAAAGGTATCCTTGTCCATTAACAGGTTCACCCTGGAGACGGCGTCCAGGGTGAAATGGTAATTGCATTTCGGGCAGACCCGCAGGTTCTCCTCCAGGGTCTTATTGTAAAGGGTCTCGAAGCACTCCTCGCACTTGGTCCAGAGACCGTCCGGCATCTCCTTTTTCTTTATCTTTACTACCGTGTATTTGGGCTTGCCGAAAAGAGACATATATCTTCCTTAATGTTTGTGCACGACCAGGCCGGAGATCAGTTTAGGGTAGAAGAAAGTCGATTTCGCGGGCATCTTTTCTCCCTTCAACGCCACGGAGATTATCTGCTCCATCGTTACCGGACGCAGGAAAAACGCCATGCGCCCCTCTCCGGCGTCCACGGCCTTGACCGTCTCCTCGCGGTCTTCGGAGTATTTCAACGCGTCCTTCGACTCCGGGCGCAGGCCGAGAATACCGAGGAAAACGAGCTGGTTCAATATCGAAACGTCCAGCAGGCGGTACTCCCGGGGTTTATCCGCCATGAGTTTATCGAGCGCCTTCTTGTCTTTCAGGCGCAGCAAACGGTATTTGCCGGATATATACATACCTATAACATGCGTGCAAGACGACGCCGAACGCAGAGCCGCGAAAAGTCCAGCCTTGCCCATGGGAGCGGAGACCTCGAAATGTTCTTTTAGCTGTTCCAGGAATTTCTTCTCGCCTTGCGGCAGGGAGGTTTTCACCAGGCGGTGTATCGGAAGAATGCTCAATCCGCGGGGATCGGCCCCGGTAAAATAGGCCAGCGTGTAGTCTCGGCTCTGTTCGCCTTTTTTGCCGCCGGCCTTCTCCTTCATCTGCCTGCGGTAAACGCAGGAGACTTCGTAACGGTGGTGTCCGTCGGCAATAAAGATACATTCTCCGCTTAAGGCCTCCTGCACCATCTTCACTAACCCGGGGTCGGTAACCCGCCACATCTTGTGTTCGACACCCGCGTCGTCCGTGAAAAAGACATCCGGATCGCGGGGAATAACGTATTTGCGCACGAATGCCGGCATAAACTTCTTTTTATCGGGAAAAACCGCAAAGATCGGGCTAAGGTTCGCTTTTACCTCTTTGATAAGCCTCAGCCTGTCTTCTTTTGCCTCCAGACGAGTGTGTTCGTGTCCGTAAACGGAACAATTCCTGTCTTCAAGCTTCAGCAGCCCCATAAAACCGGTGCGCAGCATCGCACTGCCGTCCACCTCGTATTTCTGGCTGTAGAAATAAAAAGCCGGTTCATCGTCCCGGCGCAATATCCCCTGGTCAATCCATCCTTTAAAATAAGCGGCCGCGCGGCGGTATTTATTCTCTTCTCCGACGTCCTTGCCCAGTATTATATGGATGAAATTGAACGGATCGCGGCGCAGGTAATTCTCCTGCTGCGCCGGGGAAATGACGTCGTAAGGCGGACAGACGACCCTGTCGATACCCGCTATCCTCTCCTGGTTATATACCACGGCGCGAAAAGGCCTTATTTTCGTCATTTTATGAAAAGGTAAAGCCGGCTTTAAAACCGGGCTTTTCTACTGTAGGTTGAGCTTTGTTGATTACTGTAACCGTGAGCGAATTAAGTATCGTGTCCCCGGAATTCTATAATAACATGAACCGCCGTATCTTGGAAGGAAAATAAATAAGGTGTGCCGCTGCCGGGAATGCTCGAGAGGATAAAAGCAACGGCCATCACCCCTGCCGCCGGAATCCATGGCAAGAGCTTACTCGTCGGCCTTCTTGCATCCGGAACAATCGCCCGCGGAAGGACACGCGCTTCCTGCCTTGGTGTCTGCCGGTTTGGACTGTTCACAACACGCAGCGGGCTTGCGGCAGTAATCGGTGACGTAAAAACCGCTCCCTTTGAAGATTATCCCGGCGCCGGTCCCGATCAATCTGCGCAGCTTGCCGGTCTCGCCGCACTTTTCGCATTTCTGCAGCGGTTCGGCGGTCATGCTCTGGAAGGCCTCGAAGACCGCGCCGCAGGACGAACACTCATAATCGTATGTAGGCATTTTGCAACCTCCGTTACTCGGGTAACCGCGGTTTTTCACCGCGGACCCGTTATTTGAAACTTTTTTTGAACTTGTCCACAAAGCTTTCCCGTGAATCGCCGGATTCACCGGAGGCGCGGGCGAATTCTTCCATCGCTCTGCGCTGTTCGGAATTCAGGCTGCGCGGTATCTCAACGGACACCTTTACCAGGTGGTCGCCGGTAACCCCGCGGCCGTGCACGTCGGGCATACCCTTGCCTTTAAGACGGAATATCCTGCCGCTCTGCGTGCCGGCGGGTATCTTCATCTTCACCTTGCCGCTCAAGGTATCTATCTCCGCCTCCCCTCCGAGAACAGCTTTGGGAAGGCTGACGCCGATTTCGCTGAGTATGTCCGCGCCTCTACGGTTGAACAGGGAATGCGGAAGCATCTCTGTCACCACATAAAGGTCTCCGCTGCCGGACTGCCCGGCCTCTCCTTCCCCTTTTATGCGCAGGGTGGAACCGTTGTCCACCCCGGGCGGGATCTTGACCGTTATATGCCTGGTGATCTTTACCCTGCCCTCGCCTCCGCAATCCGGGCAAGGGGTCTGAATGATCTGACCCTGCCCTCCGCATTTATGGCAGGTCTGCGCCATCTGAAAGAATCCGTTGGAGGTCACTACCCTGCCGCTGCCCTTGCATTGCGGGCAGGCCGTTTTTTTAGTGCCCGGTTTGGCTCCGCTGCCGGAACACGTCCTGCAGGACTCATAACGCGGCACGTTTATCCGTTTCTCGACGCCATGATACGCCTCCTCCAGGGTAACCGCTACGGCTATCTCCAGATCGCGGCCCCGCCTGCTGCGGCCTCTGCGGCTTTCGCCGCCGCCGCCGCCGAAAATATCGAAACCGAGATCGCTGAAGATGCTGTCGAAAATGCTCCCCCCGTAGGCGGCGTCGCCGCCGCCCATATCGCGGAAGATACTGCTGAAATCAGCGCCCTTAAAGATATCTTCGTAGGCGTAATTCTGGTCTATGCCGGAATGTCCGTACTGGTCGTAAAGCTGTTTCTTCTGCGGATCGGAAAGCACCGCGTAGGCCTCGGATATCTCTTTGAAATTCTCCTCCGCCTCTTTCTTCTTGTCGGCCGGAACGCGGTCCGGGTGGCAGCGCATGGCCGCTTCCCGGTAGGCCTTTTTGATCTCATCGACGCCGGAGCCTTTTTTAAGCCCGAGTACCTCGTAGTAATCCTTCTTACTGCTCATCTATCCGCCTTCCGCCGCCATAGCGTTTATAACGGCTAAGGCTACGAAGCCCGTGTCGAATGCGGTTAAGGTAACTTTAAGACCGCCACCCCTGCCGCCCGACGGAACGGACATCGTAGCCGCTGCCTTTGATCAAACCACTAAAGAATATCGCTGTTATTTCTTGTCCTCGTCCTTATACTCGGCGTCGATAACCTCCTCTTTGCCTTTATCCGGCTCCTCCCGGGGCCCTTCGGTTCCGGCGCCGCCGGCCGCCTGTTCTCCCGCGGGCTGCTGGGATTTGGCCGACGCTTGTTTATAGACTTCTTCGGCGAGCTTATGCGCCGACTTGGTCAACGCCTCCATCCCCTTCTTTATCTTCTCGATGCTCTTATCCTTTATGGACTGTTTCAGGTCGTTCAGGTCGGTCTCTATACCGGCCCGCTCTTCCTGGCTCACCTTGTCGCCATAATCCTTGAGCGACTTTTCGGTGGAATATACCAGGGAATCGGCCTGGTTGACGAGTTCGACCTCTTCTTTCTTTTTGCTGTCCTCGGAAGCGTATTTCTCCGCCTCCTTGACCATTTTTTCTATCTCCTCCTTGGAGAGCTTCTTGGGAGCGGTGATACGTATAGACTGCTCCTTGCCGGTCCCCAGGTCCTTGGCCGAGACATGCACGATGCCGTTGGCGTCTATATCGAAGGAAACCTCTATCTGCGGGACTCCCCTCGGCGCCGCCGGTATCCCGACCAGATCGAACCTGCCGAGCTCGACGTTACCTTCGGCGTCCGCTATCTGGCGTTCGCCCTGTATGACGCGCACCGTGACCGCGGTCTGATTGTCCGCCGCGGTAGAGAACACCTGGCTTTTGCGCGTGGGAATGGTAGTATTGCGCTCGATCAACTTTGTATTCACGCCTCCCATCGTCTCGATCCCCAAAGAAAGCGGCGTGACATCCAGAAGAAGCACGTCCTTGGTCTCTCCTTTGATGATCGAAGCCTGGATGGCCGCGCCCAGCGCGACGCACTCCATCGGGTCCACCCCGCGCTCGATCTTCTTGCCCACAAAATCCTCGACGAATTTCTGGACCGCCGGGATGCGGGTGGGCCCGCCGACCATGATGATGCGGTCGACATTATTGGCCGACAGTTTCGCGTCCTTCAGAGCCTCCTCTATCGGCTTACGGCAGCGCTCGATGATCGGAGCTATCAGGTCCTCGAGCTTGGCGCGCGTGATGGTCATGGTCATATGCTTGGGGCCGGAGGCGTCGGCGGTGATGAACGGCAGGTTGATATCCGTTTGCACCGTGGAGGAAAGCTCCACCTTGGCCTTTTCCGCCGCTTCGCGCAGCCTCTGCATCGCCATCTTGTCGCTTCGCAGGTCGATGCCGGTTTCTTTCTTGAACTGATCGGCTATGTATTCGATCAACACATTATCCATATCCGTGCCGCCCAACTGGGTGTCGCCGTTCGTGGACATTACCTTAAATCCGCCTTCCGCCCACATCTCCATAATGGTAACGTCCAGCGTCCCTCCGCCGAAATCGAAGACCATGATCTTCAGCTCTTTGCCGACTTTATCCAGGCCGTAGGCCAGACAAGCGGCGGTAGGCTCATTGATGATGCGCAGCACATTCAAACCGGCGATCTCCCCGGCGTCCTTGGTAGCCGTGCGTTGATTATCGTTGAAATACGCGGGGCAGGTGATCACCACCTCTTCAACTTTATCTCCCAGGTAAGCCTCCGCGTCCTGCTTTATCTTCTGCAGGACAAAAGCGGAGACCTGCTGAGGGGTGAATTCCTTATCCATTACCTTGAATTTGAAATCGGTCCCCATCTTGCGCTTGGCGGCGAAGATCGTCCCCTCCGGGTTTATCGACGCCTGGCGCCTGGCAGGCTCGCCCACCAGCTTCTGACCGTCTTTGGTAAAAGCCACCCAGGAAGGAAAGGCCTTGCCGGAAGCGACCCCGGCGCCTTCCGCCGAGGGGACAATTACCGGCCTGCCGTTTTCCATAACGGCGGCGGCAGAATTAGATGTTCCTAAATCGATCCCTATAACTTTAGCCATATCGCACCTCCTAACTAAATTTAACGAAGTTAAATTTACCCGCAGGGCCGACCGAGAAAATCTCTCCCCCAAGGAGAGATTGTCGAGCGCTTGTCGGGTTATTTGCTTAAGATTGCTTTTCGGTCTGCGGCGGCTCGCAAGGCTTCTTCGAAACCTTCACCTTTGCCGTGCGCACGACCCGGTCGTGCAGGAGATACCCCTTTTGCAGTTCCTCCAACACCGTGTGTTCAGACACTGAAGCATCGTCACACTGCATCAATGCCTCATGGTAATGAGGATCAAACTGCTTGCCGGACGCTTCCAGCGGCTTGACCCCGTGGCGTTTCAGCAGGTCGTAAAGATGCGCCAGTATCATCTCAACACCTTTCAGAAAAACAGACACGTCCCGGCAATTATTTTCCGCCAGGCCCACCGTGCGCTCGAGATCGTCGAGCACGTCCAGCAGTTCGACTATCAAGCCTTCATTCGCGAACTTCAGGAAATCCTGTCTCTCGCGTTCCATACGCTTGCGGATATTCTCGAATTCCGCCTGCTGGCGCAGCAGCCTCTCCCAGTATTCGGCGGCCTTGGCGGCGTCCTCTTTCAGCTTCCGTAGTTCCGACTCCTTGACGCTGACTTCTTTATCCGTCGAACATACTCCGTCTGGAGAAACCACAGCTTGCGGCTTTTCTTCTTTTATCTCTGACTCCTTAGCGCCGCTCTTCTTATTCTGATTTTCTTTATTGTTCATTTCCTATCGCCTCTTGACTATATGCTTTTGTCTATAACCTATTGCCCCTCGCCTAATCTCTCAATACTTCCGAAAGCACCTCGGAAACATACTCCAGAGCCGGGATGACATGACTATATTCCATTCTCCGCGGTCCCAGCACCGCCAGCCTGCCGACCGGCTGCTCCTTAACGTTATAGGAAGATACCAGGATAGCGCAATTCTCGGTGCCTTCGCAGCCGAGTTCCTCTCCTATATAAACCGCCACTTTGCGGCTGTTGTGCTTGCGGATGATCTCCAGCAGCAACCGTTTCTCCTCGATCAGCCGGATCAGAAAACGGATACTTGAGGCATCCCGGAACTCCGGTTGTTCGATTATGTAACGCACCCCGCGGTAAACGAATCTTTCGTCCATGTCCGGCAGGGCGACGATGCCTGCGCAGTGGGTAACCTCGGACAGCAAGTCGGAGGTCTTCTCCAGTACGGCGTCCAGCGTCTCGGAACCGCGTTCGTAGGCGCCGAATATGCGCGCCTTTTCTTCCTCTATCAGTTCCAGCTGGGAAAGCAGGAAATCCACGTAGTAACGATAGCCCTTATCGGTCGGCATGCGGCCGGCGGAAGTGTGCGGATGCGTGAGGTATCCCGCTTCTTCCAGCTCGGCGAAGATATTCCGGATGGTGGCCGGGCTAAGATCGAATTCGGCTGAAAGGTCGTCCGAAGCCACCGGTTCCGCCTCCCTGATATAAAAATTGATGGCGGAACTCAATACGGCTTTACGTCTTGCGTCATGATCAACCGTCTTCACGATATTCTCTCCCTTTTTCGCAGGAAACTCTTTCGCGGGAACTCTAATTTTAACACACCTTACCGCTTTGTCAACGAAATGCCGTCGCTGTTCGCGGGATGGTCGGCTTTGACCTTGTCGCCCTGCGCGAGCTTCCCTTCCAAAAGCATTATCGCCAGCGGGTCCTGTAAATAATGCTGGACGGTGCGTTTCAACGGACGCGCCCCGTACTGGGAATCGAAGCCTTTTTCCAACAGAAAATCGCGGGCCTTTTGCGTCAGCTCCAATGTAACTTTTCTGGCCTCCAGCTTTTCTTTCAGCGGAGCCGTCTCCAGATCCAGGATGCGCGCGATCTCCGCCTTGTCCAGCGGGTTAAAGATGATTATGTTATCCAGACGGTTGATGAACTCCGGTTTGAATATCTTCTTCACTTCCGCCATCAGGCGCTCCTTCGGAGCCCCGCTCTGCAGTATATCCTGCCCGATATTGGAGGTCATTATGATCACCGTGTTCTTGAAATTCACGGTGCGCCCCTGGCCGTCGGTAAGGCGGCCGTCGTCCAGTATCTGCAGCAGCACGTTAAAGACGTCGGGATGCGCCTTCTCTATCTCATCCAGCAGTATGACCGAATACGGTCTGCGCCGCACCTTTTCGCTCAACTGTCCGCCTTCCTCATAGCCCACGTATCCCGGCGGCGCGCCGATCAGCCTCGAGACGCTGAACTTCTCCATATATTCGGACATATCTATGCGCACCAGCGCGTCCTCGTCGTCGAAAAGAAACCAGGCCAGCGTCTTGGCCAGCTTGGTCTTTCCCACTCCGGTCGGCCCCAGAAAGATGAACGACCCCAGCGGACGCTTTTCGTCGCCCAGTCCGGAACGGGCGCGGCGCACGCAAGCCGATATCTCCTCTATCGCCTGGTCCTGGCCGATGACCCTGCTCTTCAGGCGCTCTTCCATCTTCAACAGTTTCTCGGTGTCACCCTCCATAAGGTTGGAGACTGGAATGCCGGTCCATTCTCCGACCACCCGCGCGATATCCTCGTCGCCAACCTCTTCTTTAAGCATCAGGCTGTGTTTTTGCAAAGCAGCCAGTTCCTGGTTGCGTTTTTTCATCTCTTTATCGAGCTCTATCAGCACGCCGTAGCGTATCTCCGCCACCTTGTCCAGGTTCCCGACCTTCTCGGCCGCCGAAGCCTCGTTCTTGGCATCCTGTATCTTCTCTTTTATCTGCTGGATGCTCTGGATAACCCGCTTCTCTTCCTCCCACTGTTTCTTCTTTTCGCCGAGGTCGCGTTTCAATCCCTCCAACTGTGCCTCGAGCTTTCCCAGGCGTTCGGTGGAAGAGGCGTCTTTCTCCTTCTTCAAAGCCTGTTTCTCTATCTCCATCTGCATAATACGGCGCTGGACCGAATCCACCTCCTGCGGCATACTGTCTATCTCTATGCGCAGGCGCGACGCCGCCTCATCCACCAGATCGATGGCCTTGTCGGGCAAACGGCGGTCGGTTATGTAGCGCGCAGAAAGCGAAGCTGCGGCGATCAAAGCGGAATCCTTGATGCGCACCCCGTGGTGTATCTCGTATTTTTCCTTCAGCCCGCGCAGGATGGAAATCGTGTCTTCTACGGTCGGCTCTCCCACGAAAACCGGCTGAAACCTGCGTTCCAAGGCGCTGTCCTTCTCTATATACTTGCGGTATTCCTCTAGGGTAGTGGCCCCGATACAGCGAAGCTGGCCTCTGGCAAGCAGCGGCTTGAGCATATTGGAGGCGTCTATCGCGCCCTCGGCGGCTCCGGCTCCCACGATGGTGTGTAATTCGTCTATGAAAAGTATGATACGGCCGTCGCTGTCGCGCACTTCTTTCAGCAAGGCCTTGAGCCTGTTCTCGAAATCGCCCCTGAACTTGGCGCCCGCCACCAGGCTCCCCATATCCAGGGAGATGATGCGCTTGTCTTTCAGCCCCTCGGGGACGTCACCGGAGACCACGCGCAGGGCCAGACCCTCCACAATGGCGGTCTTGCCCACGCCCGCTTCCCCGATCAGCACCGGATTGTTCTTGGTGCGGCGGGAAAGCACCTGCATCAACCTGCGTATCTCGCCGTCCCTGCCGATCACCGGATCGAGTTTCATCTTGGAGGCCAGTGCCGTAAGGTCCTGCCCGTATTTTTCCAAAGCCCCGAAAGAAGCCTCGGGATCCTGGTCGGTGATGCGCCGGCTGCCGCGCACCTCCCGCATCGCCTGCAATACCTTATCCCGGGTCAAACCGAGAGAATGGAATTCACGCGTAAGCTGCGAGCCTCCGTGGTCCAGCAAAGCCAAAAGAAAATGCTCCCCGGAGACAAACTCATCCTTCAACGCCCCGGCCTCTTTTGCCGCGGCCTTGAGAGCAGCAGCCGCGCGCTGGGAAAAATAAACATCTTTGGAAGCTCCGCTCACGCGCGGCTGTTCCTTCAAATGTTTCTCCAGGGATTTGATGACCTCAAAACTCGGGACCCCGGCCTTATCCAGTATCTCCAAAAGCAGACTGTCATCCTGGCGCAGGACGGCCAGCAGCAGATGTTCGGGTTCTACCTGCTGATGCGAATGCTCCTGGGCGAAAGCGGCGGCAGATTGTAAAGCCTCCTGGAACTTAACCGTGAATTTGTTTATATCCATTTTTATTCCCCCTTATCGCTCTTTAGCAATCATAGCATAGGAGTGCTAAAATAGAAACAAAAATTTTTCCCCTTCTTTCGGCTTATTTTGCCCTGCTTCCTTTATTATTCATCTGCAGTATGATGCGGATCCCGCTGATATTAACGCGCTTTTCTTCCATCAAAAAATGGATGTATTCCAGCCGCTCTATATCCTTTTGACAGTATAACCTGGATTTCTTTCCCTGGCGTTTTGGAGAAACAATACCCGCTTTATCGAGCTGGCGTAATGTCCAGACAGGGATACCGACCAGCCTGCTGACCACGCTGATGATATACACTGGTTCTTCCGGCCGTATACGCACCTTAAAAACCGGCATGATGCTCCCTCCCTGCTGTTACCCGGATTTAGGAAAATAGTAACACATTCTAACAATCTTGTCAAGATAAATTAACAAGTTTAGTTAGAATATCTAACAGGTAAACCCGCCCTTATTTTTCCCGTCCGGCACAGGCATCCTGCATGCGCTTAGCCTCCACTACCGGGAGATTTCCCTTGACCTTCACCCCTTCCGCGAGATATTCCACTGACTCGACCTTGCCGTGCCGGTAGAACTGGTCCAGCATATGCATAAGGCTGTGCGGGATCAGCAATTCCACCCGCGTCATCCTTCCCTTGAATTCCTTCTCGATCTCTGCCAGCAGCTTGTCCAGGTTGGTCCCCAGCTTGGCGGAGATGGCGACCGGCCTGGGCATATCCGCCTGTAACGCCGCAAACCAGCTTTTGTCCTCCAAAAGGTCGAGCTTATTCAAAGCCGTGACCACCGGGATATCCTGGGCGCCGATCTGCTCCAGCACCTGCCGCGCGGAACGGGCGTGCTCATAAGCCAAATGATGGGTGCAATCTATCACGTGCACCAGGAGGTCGGCATGCGCCGTCTCCTCGAGGGTGGCCTTGAATGCCTCGATAAGATTGTGCGGCAGGTCGTGCAGGAACCCGACGGTATCGGTGAGCACCACGTTTTCTCCGCACGGCAGTTGTAAAGACTTCGACAGCGGGTCCAGCGTGGTAAAAAGCGCGTTCCGCACCTTTTGCCCGGCGTTGCAGAGGGCGTTCAAAAGAGTGGATTTTCCGGCATTGGTATAGCCTACCAGCGCCACCAGCGGGAGTTCCTTCTCCTTTCTCTTCTTGCGCAGCAACTGACGATGACTGTTCAGTTCCCGGAGGTCCCGTTTCAAGCTGTCTATGCGCTTGCGTATGCGCCGGCGGTCCGTCTCCAGTTTGGTCTCTCCGGGGCCGCTGGTGCCGATGCCGCCGCCCGGACGGGAAAGCAGTTTTCCCCTGCCGGCAAGCCGAGGCAGCATATATTCCAGCTGGGCCAACTCCACCTGCGCCTTTCCCTCGCCGCTGGACGCGTGCCTGGCGAAAATATCCAGGATCAGCTGTGTGCGGTCTATCACGCGCTTACCGATGATATCCTCGAGATTACGCTGCTGCGTGCCGGTCAAGTCCTTGTTGAAAATAACCGTGTCCACGTTCTCCGCCGC
>DIEK01000040.1 GCA_002418595.1 Candidatus Omnitrophica bacterium UBA5776
GTCCCCAGCGCGGCCAGGACAATGCTGTGTCCGGGGATCGCTTTAGGCTTGCCGTCCTTGCCGAACTTGCCGAAACGCGGACCAAGCGCTATTGCGCCGGCCAATCCCACGAAACCGCCTATGGTATGCACCACGCCTGAACCGGCGAAATCAACGTGCCCGGCTCCGAAAGAAAGTTTGGAAAGCCAGCCGCCTCCCCAGACCCAATGCCCGTATATAGGATAGATAATAGCGGTGACCGCGAGGCTGTAAAGAAAATAAGCTTTGAATTTAAGCCTTTCCGCGACCGCCCCGGAAACGATAGTGGCGGCTGTGCCGGCCNNCAACTGCCAGAAAAACAACAGGTACCTGCCCACGTCATAGTTTTCTCCGCGCAGGAACCAGCCCGATATACCTATCAATCCTTTAAAATCCGTTCCCATCATAAAAGCGAAACCGAAAGCCATGAAGACCAAAGACGCCACCACGAAATCTATGGTGTTCTTGGCCATCAGGTTGGTGGCGTTCTTGGCGCGGCAGAAACCGGCTTCCACCATGGCAAAACCCGCCTGCATGAAAAAAACAAGAAAACCGCAAACAAGCACCCAGACATAATCGATCGGCGCGGAAGCATTGGCCGCCAGAGTGGCCGCCCCGGCCGGGTCCTGGGCAAAACACAAAGCAGTCTCCCCCAGCATTGCCGCCAACAACAGTAAAACGATTTTTCGCATACTCCCTCCTTGTAAATAAAAAAGCGTCTTTATAATCCACCCTGGATTACAAAGACGCCCGCGTCTGTAAAAAAACGGCGTTCTGTCTGCAGAACGCCTATGTTTGGTTCCTACACGCCGATGTGCCTTACACTATTACAAGTAAGAAAAACGCCGTTTTGGTAACTATTTTTTCGCGATTTCCCGGTTACGCCCGAGCATCCTCCTGCTCGTTTGATAAGAGCGGTAATGATAAAGGCGCGGATGCTATACGATATTTATCCGCAGGCCGCCTGACTCCACGCTGTCACCCCGGCGTAGTTTGCGGCGGACGCGCGTTTCCGTTTCTCCGTTGACCTTCACCGAGCCGGAGCGGATAAACTGCCCGGCCTCGCCGCCGCTTGAGGCGATACCGGCGTTCTTCAAGAGATTGTCCAGCTCGATATATTCACCCTTAAGCTCGAGATCCACCGGACCTCCCATTGCCGTCATAAACTGCACCCTGAAAGGAGTTCTCTTGCCCCGTTCTTATCCTGGATATAGACCTCCGGGACAAACTCCATCGAATTCGGGACAAGACCGGCTATCACCTTTTTCAGCCTCTCCTGTTGAGCCGCGTTCCCGGGGTCGAATACCGGATTCTGGCTGATGTCGTTCAACAGGAGTATAACCGGCTCTCGGGGGAATATATAATCTTTTAAAAGCTGCTTGATGAGCAGATCCAGAAACTGCGGTTTATCTTTGAACACGTTGACCGCGCTTTTAAAGGTGATCTTTCCCCATTCGTAGTCGGCGGTTTTTCTCAGCAACGCGTAAAGAGAGGAATATTTGACCATCTTCATCTCTCCGGGAGACATCTTCCGGGCGATGTTGACGATCACGGCAGAAAGCTCGGCGTGATTAAAAGTCTTGATCTCCCTGTGTATATCTATGGTAAGCAGGTCGAAGATATATATGCCGCGGGCAGAGGAAGCGGCGTTCGCCGTGCCGCGTTTCACGAAATCCTCTATCGCGTCCCAGAGGATCTTCTCATCTCCGCGAATGAAATTCAGCGAAAGAATACTGCAAGGCTGTCCTTCGTGAAGGGCTTTGTAAAGGCGGACCTTGTCCTCATTGTGGCCGGCGTAAGATATCTCGTCGAAACGCGGCATATGCCGCAGAAGGTTAGAGTCCTGGAAGCCGTAAGAGATAAGATTCATAACGGTTTAATGTTTGCCTGCGCGGGATACCCCCGTCGCTCTTTTCTTAAGCCCGGCCTGAAGGCAAAGATGTTTGGCGAACGGCGAGAGTTTCTTGTTCTCGTAAGGGAATTCTTTGCAATGGGAAGGCTTGAATTTGTAATCTATCATATGAATGGAGCACAAACCTCTCGGGGTAAGAAAGGAACACTGGCTGTTGCCGTAACTCGTCCCCACTCTGTACCCGGATGGGAAATCCTTATCCACTTCGAGATGGTAAAACTCGCCTTCCAGCCCCAGGGCGGCAATTCTTTTCGCTTCTTCCAGGTCAACCCAGGCCCCGAAGCTGCAGCAGGCGCTCGGTTTACTGCATTTCTCGCAATTTATCCTCTTCATCACGCGCTCCATCAACAAGTATTGCCGGCACCGGGAGTCAAACGAACAATCCAGATCCTTCCTCCCGATAGCTGCCAGTCTTAGAATAATCCAGGGGATATTTTACATCGTCGCGCGGCGAAGTCAACAATAATGAAGCTCTCGGACAGGCGCGGGAAACATGGTTTATGCCGACTATCCTTCTTCCTCTTTTTCCTTTATATACTTCCGTATCGCCTGCAGCAGGACCTCAATATCCACGGGTTTTACGAAGTATTCCTGTATCCCCATTACATAAGCCTTTTTCTTGTCGATATCTTTATTCAAACCGCTCACCACGATGATAGGCGTGCTTTGGCCGACGGGATCCTTGTTCAACATTTCGCAGGCATCCAACCCGCCCAATTCCGGCATCAGCAAATCCAGGATTATTATATCGGGCAGGAAACGATGGACCTCGGAAATGATCTCCTTGGCGTTCAATAAAGCCAGCACCTGATAACCTTCGCTCTCCAAGCGGTGCTTCAATAAATCAACGGCATTTATCTCGTCATCAATGATCATAACTCTGTGCTTTATCATCCGCTTCCTCCGAGTTGCGATTATCGTTTTTCTTATCTCCGACTTGGAATCCGGAATAAGGATATCTTTATGAATAATACCATTTCGCCGCAAAAAAATCAATCCTCCTGCTCCGCGCACATGGGAATGATACCATAGATCCTTACCCCCTCACTCAAGCAGCACGCTCAACTCCCAATTTTCTAAGTATACGCGGCGCTTCCGGCAATAATTAAGTATCGTGTCCCCGGAAAATGTGGACAAACCGGATAAATCCATTATAATAATTCATCAGACGCAGTATAGGGTCCCGAGTAACCAGGAGGAACGAAAATCAAGAAGCCTCTATTAATTTTCTCGCTCGCTCTGACCTTGACCATCCCTCTTAAGAATGCCTTTGCCGCCGGCTCCGGTTCCTACCGCCTTGAGGCGGTTGACGCCGAAGCCCTGGGCAAAGGACTTGCCTTTGCCGCGCAGGCGGACAACCCTTCAGCAGTTTATTTCAATCCGGCAGGGCTCACCCAGTTAAAAGGAAAAACATACGTCTCCCTGGGCGCCGGAGCAATTCAGCCCTTCTGTTCCTACAAAGACGACACTACCGGTGAACGAACAGGCGCAGACAAACCTTCATAATCCCCAATTTCTTCGTCGTGAGCGACTTCGGCCTGGAAAAGTTCTCTTTTGGCGCGGGAGAATCCTCATATTGGGGCCTGGGAACATACTGGGCTGAAGACAGCTTCTCCAAATACGTGGCCACTAAAACCGACTACAGAACCGACGATATAATGTTAACCGGGGCCTATGAGATAAACGACAACCTCTCCATAGGTCTGGCCGCCGATTATACCAACTCCTATGTGAACAAAAAAAGAATGCTTTCCCAGCAAACCTGGGGCGGCGCGGACGGCGATCTCCAGTTAAAAGGCAGCGATAAGAACGCCTGGGGATACCGGCTTTCCACTTTATACAAAGCGAACAAACAGCATAGTTTCGGCTTTATGTACCGCAGCCCGGTGGATGTTAAATACAAAGGCAAGATATATCTCAACGGTTTAAACGGAGCATACGCCTCCCCAGCGTATTTCGGCGGTTCTTCCTATGAAACCGAAATCACCTGCAAGACCACTCTGCCGCAAAGCGTAGTGTTCGGGTATTGTTATAAACCTAATGATAAATTAAAACTTGAATTCGACACGGAATGGATGGATTGGTCGTCGATAGAGGAAGAAAAGATCGAATACCCATCGGAGTCGAATGCCGGCCGCCTAAGCGTGCTGAACGCCGGCAATCCGGCCCCGAGAGACTGGAAACCCTCCTTTGCCTACGCCGTAGGGGCGGAATACAAAGTCAATGAGATTTTGAAACTGCGCGCAGGGTATATTTTTCATGAAACCCCCATCCCCCAGGTGAACTTCGAGACTTCAGTACCGGACGCCAAATCGAATATCGTGACCCTGGGGGCCGGGATAAAGTTAAAAAAGAACGTCGGCATAGATATTGCCTACGCGGCGATGTTCTACGCTGCAAGAAACGTCAAAAACGACGTCGGCTCTTTAAGCGGAGCGGACATAAACGGGAAATATGAAACATTCATAAATATCTGCGTTGTAACGCTGACCTTTAAAATTTAAAAGCGGTAAATAACTGTTTGAGCTTAAGGCATTCTACGGAAGCCTTTACGCAAGAAAGGGAATTACCGATGATAAGGCCGGACGAAAGCGCGCGAAAAGACAAAAAGACAAATCTCCCCCCGGAAGAAAAAAGGGGCCTCCCAAGGATCAAAGCCGTCCTCCCCGCCAGAGTCACTATAAACGGTCCGGCGGACGATGAAACGAACTGTTTTAGCGGAAAAACGGTCGACCTGCACGAAAAAGGCCTCCGCCTGTCCCTGGACAAACCACTTCCCCTCTCATCTTCCGTCAATATCCTGATCAGCCACCCGCGGCGCTATGGCGATCTCCTGGCGGAAGCCTCTCCGATCTGGAACAGGCTCTGCCCTGCTGAGCGCGGATTTCAAACCGGACTGCGCGTTTTGAAGATAAAGGACGTTTATCTCGGCGTTCTGAAGAAGATCATTGAAGATTATAAATCGCTGGAAGAAAAGTTCGCGCTGCTGGTTGAGAATATCCGCGGGGACCTCCTCGGCATCAAAAGAATGTTCGACGATTTTGACCGGGAAGATAATGAAGAAAAACGGCGGATCGATTTCATCGAAGCGAATAAACCCGGTATCTTCGGGCAACTCGACGAGTATTTTCGCCGCGTCTGGGATATCATCAAGGATTTCGGGAAAGACAGATACGCGGTCCACCAGGATTATTATCAGCAGCTCCTGGGCGAACTGCTCCTGGATCCCATAGAAACCAACCGCCACGTGTACCGGAAGCCGCTCGGTTACTCCGGAGATTACACTATGATGAATTACATCTACGATTATCACCGCGGAAGATACCTCGGAGGATCCTCATACGAAAGACTCATCAACAATTACACCTGCAATATACCCATCGCCTGCTCCAACATAAAACGCAAAAACTTCCTGAAAGAAAGTATCCTGCGCGCCTTAAAAAGAAAAAACGGCGCCAGGGTATTAAGCGTAGGTTCCGGCTCGGCCCGGGAACTGACTGAATTGTTGAAAGAAAACAGGATAACCGCGCCCTTGATATTCAAATGCCTGGATCCGGAGAGACTTGCCCTCGACCATATCGCGTCCACGATGCAGGAGTTAGGCCCGCTGAAAACGCGGATGTTGTCCATGGAATATATCTGCAGGAACGTTACTTCACTCATACGGGACAAAGGGCTAAAAGAAAGGCTCCGGGGGCAGAATCTGATATATGCCTTCGGGATATTCGATTACCTCAGCGACAGGATAGCCGCGAAGCTTACCGAAGAGCTCATCCATCTGCTGGATGACAAAGGCGTGCTGGTTATTTTCAATATCAGCGCGGATGAGGATAGCGGCCGGGCCTATTATGAACTGTTGGGCGAATGGAATATGCTCCACTGGACTAAAGAACAAATGCTGGCATGGACGGACGGAATACGCGGCCTGGCGGAAATCAAGTTCGAAGAGCTCGCCGGGGGAAGTAACTATCTATGCCTGATCATCACCAAAAAATGACCGTTCGTTCAGAGGATTTCCGCGATTAATCTTAACGGGAGATAAAAAACGATGACAAGAACTGTGGAAACAGAGATCGTGATTGTCGGCTCCGGCACGGCGGGAGCTACTTTGGCAAAGGAACTCTCGGCGGCGGGTAAAAAGGTAGCTCTGCTGGAGAAAGGAAAACGGGAGATCAGGCTCGGGAGAATGAGGGACGGCCTGCGGTTTTATGAGAAACATACTTTCCTCAAGTCTAAAGAAGGCACAATCCTATACGGGACCAGCATGGTCGGCGGGACCTCGGTCGTCGCTTCGGGAAACGCGCTCAGGTGCCAACAAAAAGAACTCGCCGATCTCGGGATAGATTTGGAAAAGGATTTTCTGGAAGCCGAACAGGAGCTCAAAGCGGCCCCTCTGCCGGACAAGTGCATCTCACAAGGTGTTATAAAATTATTGCAAAGCGCCCGGTCTCTGGGGCTTGAACCTAAACGTGTTCCTA
Organism: Candidatus Omnitrophica bacterium UBA5776; assembly: GCA_002418595.1. GTDB lineage: Bacteria > Omnitrophota > Gorgyraeia > Gygaellales > Profunditerraquicolaceae > Undivivens > Undivivens industriae. Next base: position 6,409 of record DIEK01000040.1, read on the forward strand.
AATTCATTGACCCTAATAAATGCAAAGTCTGCGGATACTGTGTTTTAGGATGCAGATATAACGCTAAGTGGTCGGCGGTGAATTATGTCGACCGGGCGCTAAAGAACGGGGCTTTGCTTATGACCGGGACCAGAGCGGTGAAAGTGCTGACGGCCAACGGCAGGGCCAACGGCGTAGAGGCAGTCGATTCCAAAGGGCCGTTAAAAATCCTGGCGGATATCGTTATCCTTTCGGCCGGAGGTATCCATACCCCGATTATCCTGCAAAGATCAGGCGTAGATAAAGCCGGCAAAAAGATGTTTTGCGATCCTTTTATAACTACCTATGGGATCAGCCGTGATACAAACCAGACAAAAGGAATCAATGCTCCGATGTATATCATAAAACCAGGACGATTCATCGCCTTTCCTTTTATAGATCCTCCGGTACAGTTTACCTTATATAATGGCTGGAAGCCTTTGTTAGGACAATTCCCCCGAATGAAGGCGCTGGGAATGATGGTTAAAATAGCCGACGAACCCATTGGTAAAGTAAATGCCAACGGTTCGATCGAAAAACCTATAACTTCGAAGGATAAAGACAAATTCAAAGAAGGCAACAAAATAGTAAAAGAACTACTGATAAAAGCCGGCGCCAATCCTAAATCTGTTTCTACGATCCGGCCTATACGCGGCCCGCACCCCGGGGGAACGGCGGCTATAGGAGAAGTGGTGAATAAAAACCTCGAAACGGAGATAAAAAACCTTTTCGTCTGCGACAACAGCGTGTTCCCTTCTGCTCCGGGACTGCCTCCGATCCTGACGATCATTGCCTTAAGCAAATGGCTTTCGAAGAGATTGATCGCTAACCAGAGAACGATATGAACGCATTTTCTTTTTCCGGTTTGTTGGTAATAATATCCAGCTTATTCTTCGGTTTTTTCGTTTTCTTCAGGAACCCGGGGAATAAAGTTAACCGGCTTTGGGTGATTTTTTCCACGGCCGTTTCCCTGTGGGGGCTGGCCGCTTTTAAGATTGGAATGATCCCGCTCGGTGAAGAGAAATCTGCGGTTATGTGGTGGCGCATAACTTATCCGGGAATAACCTTTATTCCGGTTCTTTTTTACCATTTTGTCCACGCCTGGCTTGAGCTCAAGAAGAAAATATTTCTGGTATTATTCTATCTATGGGGATTTATCTTTTCTGGCATACAATGGCTCCCCAAATGGGATTTATTTATAAGCGTCAATACCCTAAAACCGGTTTTTTCCTCTTTCTATGTGCTCAAGCCCACCCTGCTGTTGAATCTCTTCGTTTTCTGCTGGTTCTCAATCATTATTTACAGCCACTATGAACTATATAAGGCTTTCAGAACATCAGTAGGATTGAGAAAAAATCAAATCCGGTATTTCTTCCTTGCCATAGCGCTGGCTTTTTTGGGTGGAGGATTAAGCTTCTCGATGTGCTATGGATTAGATATATACCCATATTTTAACTTCGCCGTCCCTCTCTATCCGGCGATTATGGCCTACGCTATTCTTAGATACCGGCTTATGGATATAAGAATAGTTTTTACCCGTGCCGGTATTTTTCTGGCGGTCTATGCCGTTGTTTTAGGTATCCCGTTCATCATGCTTAAATATACCGGCTCCGGACTGCTTTCGACCAGCTTCGCCGTAGTTTTTGCCACAATCGGGCCGCTGATATACCGTTTCCTGCAGGTCAAAGCGGAATCGGTGATTCTTGCCCAGCAGCACCGTTATCAGAAAATACTCCTGCAGACGGCGATCGGCATGGTCACAGAACACAATCTGAAGAAGTTGTCGAAACTGATCGTTTACATCCTGAAGCGAACGATAAGGATAAGCTTCGCCGCTATCTTCATCAAAGACAAGAAAAGCGGTTCATACGACCTGAAAGCCATACGCGGAGAATCGGATACGGGTAAATGCGTCGCAAGCTTCCGCTCCGATGCCCCGTTCGTCACCTATCTTAAGAAAAAAATGGAAAGCTCTTTCCCCGAAGAGACGCCTAAGGAAATAATTACTTCCGCCGATATAATCTCCCGGGCAAAAGCCATTATCCCGATATCAATCGGGAATGAACTCATCGGATTTGTTTTCCTGGGGGAAAAGATGAACAACCAGCCGTATAGCGATGAGGATATCAACGTCTTTAGAATACTTTCCCGCCAGGCAGCCCTGGCTGTGGAAAACTGCATATTCTTCGAAGAATCAAAAGAGATGCAGCAGAGGATGTTCTCCGCCGAGAAACTCGCATCCATAGGCGGTATGGCCGACGGGATCGCCCATCAGATAAAGAACAGGCTCAACCTGTTCTCACTGGCGGCCGGAGAATTAAAACTCGAGATAAAGGACTTCGCGACAAAACATACCGGCCTGCTGAACAACAGCCCGGAATTGCATGAGACATTCAAGTATCTGGACGGGATATCCTCTTCCATTATAGACAACGTTAAGAGAACCGACGGCATCATCAAGGGAATACTCGATTTTGCCAAAGTGGAGAATAAGGAGAACCTGTTCTGCAGTTTCTCTTTTAGGGAGATCGTTGAGCTCGCCTCCCGCCTTTTAATGCTTAAGCATGAAGCTGCGTCCCTGCCCATCACTTTAACGATAGAAGGATATGAGAACATCTACGCGTTCAAGGCGCAATTGACCGAGGTTATCTATAACCTGCTTGACAACGCCTACGAAGCGATCCAGGAAAGGAAAACGCACGGTACAACCAGAGAATCCGGGACATTCGTGCCGGAGATAAAAGTTGCTTTGACACATACGCGGGAACTGCATATAATAAAGGTATCCGATAACGGCATTGGGATAAAGGGAGAGGACACTCACAAGGTATTCGCCCCGTTCTTTACCACCAAGACCTCATACAAATCGGGTTCCGGGATCGGGGTATATGTAGTAAAAAGGATCATAGAAGAGATCCACAAAGGCAGTATCCGGTTCGATTCCTCCTACATGCGAGGGACTTCCTTCACCATAGAATTACCGCGGCCGGATGTCCGATAGGTGCAACAAATGAACGTCCTGATAGTGGATGACGAAGTCGAAACAACCGAGTTATTCAGCAGTTTTCTCAGGCGGCTCGGTTTAACCGTGGAACAGGCCAACTGCGGACAAGAGGCCCTCATCCTGTTCAACCGTTGCAGACCGGAATGGGTTTTTCTGGATTTCACGATGTCGGATATGGACGGCCTCGAACTTTTAAAAAAAATGCAGCAAATAGACGCCGGCATCAAAGCGATAATGATCAGCGGCAGAGAAGATGATTCGCTAAAGAATGAGGCGCGGGCGCTGGGCGTCAGAGACTATCTCATAAAACCCATAGATCTGGAAAAAATACGCGGGATAATCAGCAAACATATCCCGGAGCAGCGGCAGGCTATGAATTGAAGCTCCCCGGGCTGAATATAACCGTTTCACCAACAAACGGAGGCCAAAATCAATCCCACACCGAGAACAAAAAGAAAGATACTCATTGTTGACGATGAAGTAGAATCGCTTGGTTATCTCGGACAAATACTGCTGCGGGAAGATTATGACGTGGTCTATGCCAATAACGGCATTGACGCAATTGCGCTGGCCCAGGAACATCTGCCGGACCTTGTCATCTTGGATATGATAATGCCGGAAGTGGGAGGAAGCGAAGTCGCCTCCGCCCTGCGGGAAATCCCCGCCACAAAAGACATCCCTTTTCTAATTGTAAGCGGCGCTATATTGAGCAAAAAAGACGAGCTTAACAATAATAATATGTCGGAACACAATCAATACGTATTGGCGAAGCCTATAACGCCGTCCGAGATAATCGAACTGGTAAGAAAGATATTCTCTATCTCCCCGCCGATAAAATAGTATTAGGCTATCTCGCGCACCGCGCTGATCAGATCCTCAAGATTGAAAGGTTTGCTTATATAGACATCCGCTCCGATCACCCTGCCGACGATACGGTCTGTATCGGTCGTCTTACCGGTCAACATGATAACCGGCAGTTTACAGAGAGCGGGGTCGCCGCGGATACTTTTACAAACCTCCTCCCCGTTTAACCTGGGAAGCATAACATCCAAAATAACCGCGTCCGGGGCCGCGCTTTTGATTTTCTCCAACGCCTCTTCTCCGTCTAATGCCGTAATAACCTCGTAACCGTTGGCTTCAAGCACGCGTTTAACTATCATCAAAGCTTCGATCTCGTCATCAACAGCAAGAATCTTTTTTTTCGCCATTGTATTACCGCCCTGATGCTTACCTGATTATCATATCTCTGCCCACGCTTCGCTTCCGCCCCCCCGCCATCTTGCGCAAGGCTGATTTCCCGAAATTAGGGGCGCCCGGATCGAGCCCTTGTAAATACTTTTGTTACTGATAGTTATAAAGAAAGTCGGTTGTTACCACTAACCGGTTTTGAGATAGTAACGACTACCGAAGAAGAAAACGCAAGCTACAATAGCAAAGGCCGGAACAGTTATGTTATATGGTGCATTGATTGCTTACCGTGCCTCAAATACCGTTATGGTAAATTCAAGGGGTATCCGGCCCATAGTTTCCTGTGTCTGTCGCACGGCTCCGACCTTAACCCGGCTTGAGTCGAATCCTCCAGAGATGATAAAATCATAGACTGCCCGGGCCCGCTGATCAGCTAATAGTTCAAGCGCGGCATTGTCCTCTTTTCCCCGCTCTATGATCAGACGTTTCATCTCCTGCTGCATCGCAAGCTCATCGATCTGTTTGCCGGCAGTGAACTTCTTAGCCAGTTTCCAGAAATCCAGGATCCCGAAATGCAGAACATATATATCTTTAATGATCTCCCAATCGCTGCGGCTGCTTTCCTTCTGCCTGCCGGCGAATTCGGTTGTGTAAGCCTCGGTCTTGATGGCGGTCCAGTCCGTTTTGGGATCATAACTGCCGTTGATCTCCAGGAAAAGTTTAGGCCGCTCTTTTATCACCTGCAGCAGAAGAGTCAATTTCTCTTTGGTTTTATCGGTCAACTCCGCCTTGCCGGGCTCAAAAGAGACGGAGCTCATCTCCTCGACCCCGCTCTCAACACCCGTCATGGACAAGAGCGACAAGAACGGCGAAGTTACCAACTTCATAAAGAAATTCGTCACGACTTGCCCGACAAGATGCCAGTATTCGAATTGAGGATCGCTCATATCGCCTTTAACCGGGAGAGAGATCGAAATGCGGCCTTGCGGGTCCTCAAGAAGAGCTATTGCCAAGCCAAAGGGCAGGTTCAACGCGTCTTTACTCTCCACCTTCTCCCCGAAATCGAAGTTCTGAATGAGCAGTTTATGCCGGGCATTAAGCTTGTTATCCGATATCTTGTAATCCATTTTCAGGCCCATTCTGCCGCTTTTTACGCCATGACCGGCGTATTTCCCCGCATAGGGAGTCAATACGGCAAGATGATACCCATCCATCGAAAAGGTCGAATTCAATTCTATGGGCTGCACAAAAGGTTTGAATTCGGCTTCGGCGTTGATCACTCCTTTGTCGTCTATCTTGACGGAAAATACCGCGGTCGCGGTATCCTCCGGTTTGCTTGAAATACCGCTTATGGTAAGCGTTAGATCGTTAAGCGCGCTGCTGAATTGCGGGGTTAAGGTCCGGTCGGTAAAAGTCACAGTGCCGCCGGTCAGTTCGATACTGTCGATCCTGATATTCGGCAATGCGGGCGCTGAAATTGCTTTTTCCCGCGGAGCCTGTCCTTCCTGCTTGCTTATAGCCGGTTTCTCCTCTGCCGCCGCGGCATCGCCGGAGGCCGGCAGCAGATCCATCAGATTTATCTTGTTGCCCGGCAATAGCTCGACATTGACGACCAACCCGGCCAAACCGATAGACTCAATCCGGTACTCTCTTTTGCATAATCCCAGAAAGCTAAAGTCAACCCAGAATTTGTCGAAACCTGTCAGGGTGCCTCTTTTGTCCGGGGTCAGGATCTCGAACTTGTCCACGCTTAACCGCAGCAAGAAAGGATTCACCCAGACCGAACGCACCTTGACCGGATGAGACAGGATCTTTGAACCCCGGCTTCGGATAAGCCACGGAGCTCCCAGCGGAATAACTATGTAGATGACAAAAAAGAAAAAAAGCAGGATACCGATAAGGATTCTAAGCGCTATGCGTCCTATCCTTGCAAACGGTATTTTCATTTTGCCCCCCCCACTGTGCGGATGAACCCTCTCTTTTGCGCTATACCTCTTTCAAAAGAAGGTTCGCCGGAGAGCCCTCGATCAACTTTTCGAAACTACGCAAACTCTCCCTGATTTTCTCCAGCTCTTTTGTCTTTGTGACCGGCAGCGCGCCGCCCCCGCGGTTATCCAGCTTATCCGTGACGTATTTGATGGTAAGCAGGCCGGTATCTACAGCCGGCTGGTAGGCCGGAACGCGTTGTTCATCATCCCTGACCGCGGAAAGGATCCCCACTTCGTTCAATTCAAAGATCATGTCCCGCACTAAACGTATAGGCACGCCCAGTTCGTGCGATATATTCTGCGCGGTAAAAGGTTTGTTTGCTCCGGCGAAATTCTTTGCCACGAGGTTCACCAACCTTAAGCTCAACACCCTCTTGAAGGCATGGCTGGCGTTCAAACAATCCGGCTCGAATTCATAAGTATCCACGTTCTGGTGCGCGAAAGAGATCTCCGCTCCTAAAAGCACAATCCGCCAGCTTAACTGCAACCATACTAAAAATAAAGGCAAAGCGGCAAAACTGCCGTAAATGGCGTTATATTGCATCACCCCCACCTGGAAACGCAGGTATATCCACTGGGATACCTGGTAGAGCGTACCGGCGGTTATGCCTCCGAGGACGGCGGAAGAAACGTTGACTTTGGTGTTAGGTATAAAAATATAAATGAAGATAAACAGGGACCAGATCATTACATAAGGCAGCAACCCTATCAACGGGCTGACCGCGCCCAAAAGAGCGATTTTTTCGGTGATCATCTTTGTCTGCGCTGTAATGAAGATAGTCGCGCTGCCGCTGGCGATAAGCAGGATCGGGCAGATCAACATCACCGAAAGATAGTCGGTAAACCTGCGGCTGATACTGCGCATGCGCTTTATCCCCCAGATATCGTTGAAGGAGCTTTCGATATTGCCCAGCACTTTGATTACCGTCCAGAATAGAAGCGCGACGCCGACTCCGGCGACAAGGCCCCCTTTGGTATTCTCCAGGAGCGTATGCGAGAACGCGATGATGTTCGTCATGACTTCATTCTGCACCGGGAACTTGGCCAACAGTTGTTTCTCCATTATCTTCTCCAGGCCGAAACCTTTAGCGATACCGAAGGCCATGGCGAACACCGGCACTATCGAAAGCAGGCTGAAGAACGTCAATGCCGAGGCGCGCAAAGAACACTTGTCTTCATTGAAACCGCGCAGAGCCAGCAGGACGATCCTAAGATTACGGATAAGAAAAGACCTTTTACGCGGCATATCGTTCAGACGCATCCGCCAGATATCCCTCTGTATAAAATCAATTATCTTCCTTGTCATTACTTCGTTCCCTCCCTATTCCGGGGACACAATACTTATCTCGGAAGCCGCTCCGCATTATTATGCCCATCTTCTTCAATTATATGGCGTTAAAGCATATGAAACAAGGAGAATTATGAGAACCGGAGCTCAAAATACGGAGTATCGAGTTGTGATATGAGGTGAATGCAACCGGCAGAATAAAAAGACCGCGGAGAACAAACAAAAAGATCCCTGTCCGGCGAGAAGCTTAAGGGGACAGCCACTTCTGTGGCTGTCCCCTTAACCCCGCGGCCGGTTTAATGGCCGCTCGCGAATAATTATTCAGCTTTCCGGCCTACCAGGCGATATATTACGGCGCCGATTAAAGCTCCGGCTATCGGAGCTACCCAGAATAACCAAAGTTGCGCGATCGCCCAATCTCCGACAAACAACGCGACGCCGGTACTGCGCGCCGGGTTTACCGATGTATTGGTAACAGGTATGCTGATCAAATGAATCAAAGTCAAACACAGACCGATGGCGATAGGAGCAAAACCCTGCGGCGCCCTTTTATCCGTAGCGCCCATAATGATGAACAAGAAAGCCATGGTCATAACTATTTCCGTAACCAATGCCGCCAGCAATGAATATCCGCCGGGAGAATGCGCTCCATATCCATTAGAAGCAAAACCGGAAGCGAGACTAAAACCGGCTTTTCCGGTAGCGATCACATAAAGAACGCCTCCGGCGACAATACCGCCAAGAACTTGGGCAATAATGTAAGGTATCAGCTTTTTTGCCGGAAAACGGCCGCCGGCCCATAATCCGATGGAAACAGCCGGATTAAGATGACAACCCGAAATATGCCCGACGGCATACGCCATGGTTAATACTGTTAAGCCGAACGCCAGAGAAACACCAAGCAGCCCGATACCTAAACCCGGAAATGCCGCGGCAAGGACCGCGCTCCCACAACCTCCCAGAACCAGCCAAAATGTCCCGAAGAACTCAGCGCAACACGCTTTCATTGTCCCCTCCTTTTTCAAGAAACTGGTTTCACATCCACGCAGAAACAAGTTTGTTCGGGAAATGCGCGCATTCTAACCTAAAACCAGCTTGCTTAACCGGCGGCACCTCATTGCCAAAGAAGCAATATCAGATAGGTGCCCTTCGGGTTAAAGCCCGGGGTTTCTTTCTCAATTAACCCCGTGTCGTAAGATACCGGAAAAATCCCTCTTGAAAACCGGGGATTTCTGGGCGAGGGGATTAAACTACGCCCTGAGCTATCATGGCATCTGCGACCTTAACAAACCCGGCAATATTGGCACCCTTTACGTAATCGATCTGGCCGCCTTCCTTACCGTATCGAACGCAATTTTCATGAATAGTAACCATAATATCCTGGAGCTTCCTGTCAACTTCTTCACGCGACCATGACAGCCTCATACTATTTTGGGTCATTTCCAGCCCGGATGTAGCTACCCCGCCAGCATTAGCAGCTTTCCCGGGGGCATAGAGTATCTTGGCCTTCTGGAACACGGCAACCCCCTCGGGAGTCGTAGGCATATTAGCGCCTTCGCCTACCGCTATACAGCCGTTCTTCACCAGCATCCTGGCGTCTTCTCCGGAGATCTCATTCTGAGTCGCGGCGGGAATCGCGATATCGCACTTAATCTGCCAGGGCTTCTTCTTTTCAAAATAATCGCATTTGAATTCCTTGGCGCATTCTTTGATGCGTCCGCGGCGGACATTCTTCAAATCCAATATACATTTTAATTCCTTGTGGTCGATACCTTCCTCATCATAAATAAACCCGTCTGAATCGGAAAGAGTCACAACCTTCGCCTCCAATTGCAATAATTTTTCAGCCGTGTATTGTGCGACATTGCCAGAACCGGAAACCGCGCACACCTTGCCTTTTAACGATTCCCCTTTCGCCTTTAACATCTCCTGAATAAAATAAACGCATCCGTAACCGGTGGCCTCCGGGCGTATAAGGCTGCCGCCCCAAGTCAATCCTTTGCCGGTAAGAACACCCGTGAATTCATTGCACAGTTTCTTATACTGGCCGAACATATAGCCGACCTCCCGCGCGCCGACACCAATGTCTCCGGCCGGGACGTCCGTGTCCGGTCCGATATACCTGAAAAGCTCATTCATAAAACTCTGGCAAAACCGCATCACCTCATTATCCGATTTGCCCTTAGGATCGAAATCAGAACCTCCTTTTCCTCCGCCCATCGGCAAAGTAGTAAGGCTGTTCTTAAATACCTGCTCGAATGCCAAAAACTTTAAGATCCCCAGGTTTACGCTCGGATGAAAACGGATGCCGCCCTTATACGGGCCGATAGCGCTGTTCATTTGAACACGGTAACCCCTGTTGATCCGGATTTCCCCCTTATCATCAATCCACGGCACACGGAACATAATCACACGTTCTGGCTCAACGAATCGCTCTAACACTTTGTAATCACGATACTTTGGTGTTTGCTCAATCACCGGCAAAAGGGATTCGAGTACCTCAGAGACCGCCTGCATAAACTCCGGCTCACCGGAATTGCGGCTTTTCACGATGTCCAGTATCGATTGAATGTAACTTGTCGCATTTGACATAACATAACCTCCAGATTTTAAGTGTAGTGAAAACCGTTATTTATCTATTTGACCCGGATCACTTCGCTACTCTTCCGGGTACGACTTGTACCTTTAAATCAACCGTTGAATATCTTTTTCGATCAACATGTTGTATTTTTTTTATTTACAATAAAATAAACGTGGCTTATAATACCCACCAGCGTCGGTAATCACAAATTATCTTTCGAAATACATAGGATTAGAATTTCTTATCATGAATCTCGAAACCGCAAAACTTTTTTGTGACGTCGTGGAGTTAAAAAATTTTTCCCGAGCCGCCGAGATTCACGGCGTCAGCCAGTCCGCTGTCTCACAACAGATCGCCCAACTCGAAATGGAATACAAGGTACAATTGGTGGATCGAAAAAAACGCCCCATCGAGTTGACCGCGGCCGGGGAACTGTTTTTGCAGGCCTGCCAAGATATTATTGAGCGATGCCAGCGGCTCAATAGTGAGATCGGAGAATTAAACCAGCAAAGCTGCAAAATCCATCTGGCTGCGATCTTCAGCATCGGCATGCACACCCTTCAGCCGTATGTTAAAAAGTTTATGGGCATCTATCCCGATGTCAATCTCTCGATCGAATACAAAGACGCTAAGGATATTTATGAACGTCTCCTGCGAGGTAATATCGATATCGGTGTCGTCGCCCTGCCGCGCCGCGACAAAAATATTGAGGTCTATCCGTTTGAGAATGAAACGATGTTGCTGGTCTGCGCTCCGGACCACCCCTTTTCGCGGGAAAATGAAATCGACATACACCACTTGCACGGTGAAAAATTCGTCGCTTTTTCAGCCGACGTGCCCACTCGCCAGCAAGTCGATGGAATGCTTAAAAAATACAGCGTCGCCGTACGCACTGTTATGGAATTTGACAACATCGAAACCATCAAACGGGCGGTAGAAATCAATTCAGGCATTAGTATACTGCCCAAGCCCTGTCTGCGAAGCGAGTTGGCCGCAGGAACCCTTAAGGCCATATCGTTTTCAAACGAACACTTCTTCCGTCCGACCGGTATTATCATACGCAAAGACAAACATTTAACCAAAGCCGCTCGCTATCTGATTGAGCTGCTGCGTAAGGACTTTGAATCGGATATATGAAGATACAGGCGGTCATCTTTGACCTTGACGGTACTCTGACAGAACCGTTTCTGGATTTTGACCTGATTCGGCGGCAAATGGGCCTTCATGCCGAGGAAGGCGGCGTTTTGGAAGCACTTCTGAAAATGTCGGAACCTCAGCGGCAGCAGGCCGAGGCGGTTCTGATCTCCCATGAAAAAAACGCAGCCGAGCAATCCGCACTCAACGACGGCGCCTCACGTCTTCTGGATGCATTGCAGACACGCGGGATACCTGTAGGCATTTTGACGCGAAACACCCGTGAAAACGCATCCTACGTCGCCCATAAGCACAGCCTCCATTTTGATGCCATGATCTGTCGGGAAGATGGACCGGCCAAACCGGATGGATTCGGCGTGCGTGCTTTGTGTCGTCAATTTCAAGTTGCACCCGAACAGACACTGGTTGTCGGTGATTTCAAGCACGACCTTGAATCGGCACTGAATGCCGGAGCCATTGCTGTATTACTGAAAAATCACGCGAAACCAGACACATTTGAACATCTTGCCGATTATGTTATCTTGCATTTGGATGAGATTTTGCCCATAATAGATCAACTGGAACACCCTTTGTGAAAGGACTCTTATGAGAATGTCTCTGATTTGTACTACTGCATTGTATATATTAATTTTGGGCATTTCCACTTCCTTTGGAGGTACCTGCTGTACTTCTTCTCCGTCTGCCGAAGGAACAGCCGCAGATCCCAACAGTAGTCCGCTTCAAATAATTTTAGACCACCTGCAGGAAAACGCCTCCAAGCTGACCTCCTGCACTTCAAAAATCGAATACCTGTTTATCCAAGACCCCGATCTGCTTGATTCGCACATGCTCCGCAAGGGTACGCTTTATTATTTAAAAAGTGACGGCCGTTCGCAGGTCAAAATCCAGTTTGACACCCTCAAACAGGACGATTTTGACGAAGAAAAACGTCCAGAAACCTATCTGTTCGATGGGGTTTGGCTTACCAAGGTCGATTATGCCCTCGAACAAGTGGATTGTTACCAGCAAACTCCGGAAGATAAACCTCTGGATGCCTTTGATTTTATCAGTCACCACTTCCCGCTGGTGGGATTTTCCGGGAGCAAACAATTTGAAAAAGAATTTGATGTCAGCCTCATGGAAACACCTTCGGAGGACCCAAATCTGGCACATTTGGTATTAAATGTCCGGGAGAATTCCCGATACAGCAAAGATTACAAGAATATCGATTTCTGGATTGATTATAAAACCTATCTGCCGCATCGGGTGCAGGCGCTTTCGACGCAGGGAGATGTTTACGATATCCGGTTTTTGGCGATTCAAACCAATAAAAAATTAGAGAAACGCACTTTTACGGTTGAAACGCCGGAGCATTTCCGTAAAAATATAGAGCCTTTAAAGCAGGAACCCGAAACGAAAGGACAAGACTAATATGGCCAGTGGATTAGTTCTTTATTATTCCCGCAGCGGCAATACCAAAACGATGGCAAAAACCATTGCCGAGGCCATGGAAAAAGCCGGCGTCCCCACCAAATGCAAAAGCGTGACGGAAACCAAAGTCGATGAACTGGTAGC
>DIEK01000015.1 GCA_002418595.1 Candidatus Omnitrophica bacterium UBA5776
CTTACTCCCGCGCCGCCCCGGCCGCGTATCCCGGCGAACACGCCTCCACAGGAAACAACAGCCACATTTACTCCAATAAGGCCGGAAAGCTTCGCGGCCGTTTCGGCCGCTACGGACCGCCCGGGCCGGGTCAGCAGGCATATCTCCCCTACCGGAGTTTCATCCACCTCTCTTGAATAATAATCAAGTACCGCCCTCGTTTCGGCGGCGAGGATACCGAAATAATTGCCGGAAGCCGGCACGCTGAAACTGCGCGCGTAAACTTGCGCGCCGTCATTCACAAGGACCGCATCCCAGGAATGCCGGTATGGGACCAATACCAGAGACAGCCCCTGCCTCCTGCCGCGGATCTCCCTAAAAATACCGGAGATACCCTGCGTGGAAAGATGGAAATATATATTGTCCGCAGGGAAAAAACCGAAAAGCCGGCAGTATCTTGATATCTCGGAACGGCTTGCCGCCATTAGGCTGACCAGCGCGCCGGAATTCCCGTCCCTGCTTATTATCTCGCAGACGGAAACCACCTCTTCCTCGGGAAGTAACATCAATCTTCCGGCGTGTAAACGACAGGCCTGCTCTATTTCGCCGGAAGAATTAGAAGGGATCCTAAGATGTTTCCAGGTTACGCGGTTCCTGGGCACAGAGACTATCAGGCATTCGGGGACGATCGGCACCAGTTTATTTAATGCGGATTGGATGTCGCGGGAGAGTTCGGTATCGCTGGCGCGTATAGGCAGGTGTTTCTCGGCCAGCAGGCATAAAGCTCTCTTCCGGCTCCTGCGGCGCGAGAGGCCGGCAATTCTTAAACAAGAGTCTTCCAACTGGCAAACAAGGATCCCGGCTGTTCTTTTTCTCAATCGTCGGTCTTGGGGTTGAAAGGATTTGAACCGGCGCAGGTCAGGCCAGGATGTCTATGCCAAGATGGAACAGATGACGTCCCCCACGGAAACGGTATCTCCGCAGGAAACCTTCAATTCGCCTATCCTGCCGGAACAGGGAGACGGGACGTTGAAAGCCGCTTTGTCCGCGGTGAGCTCGAATAAATCGGCGTCCTGTTTCACCGTATCTCCGGGTTCGCAATAAATGAACGTCACCCTGGCCTTTTCTATACCCGCGCCCAGGTACGGAACTTTTACCTCTATGTTCATCTTTTGTTCTCCTCTATCCGTATGCCCCGCGGCCAGAAAACCTTAAGAAACGATTTCTTCATTTCCTCCAGAAGATCGGAATAAGCTACTTCCCGCGCGCGCGGCGCTTCCTCTTCAAGGCAGGTCATCTTTATGTCCATCCCGCACGGTCTGATCAGCGAATACGGCTGCATGTCGGCACTGCGTATGTTAACCGACAAACCGTGAAAAGAAACCCAGCGGCTGAAAGCCACGCCGATAGAACATATCTTACGGTTATCGGTCCATACGCCCGGTAACCCCTCTCTGCGGGAAGCGGCAATCCCGAAACCTCCCAGGAAACCAAGCACGCATTCTTCCAATCTACCGAGGAACCGGCCGATATCCCTGCCCAGGCAGGCGAGATTACAAACGGGATACACGGTGATCTGCCCGGGGCCGTGATAAGATACGCCTCCGCCCCGGTTGACATAACGCAGATCTATGTTCTTTTCTTTTAAAATGCGGGGATCCGCCAGGATGTCCGAGGCGCGGTGAGATGTCCCGCAGGTAATCACGGGGTGATGTGAGCAAAAGATGAGGAAATGCGATCCGGGATTGCCGGCGGCTTCGGCCAGGCATTCCTTTTGAACCCGCAGGGCGGCGTCGAAAGATGTCCGGCCGAGATCGATAACCCTCAGCACTTCTTCCATAAAGAACTCCGCCTTAGAGTAATGAGTTTACGGAGTAGAGCCTCCCTCAAAATGAAAGTAACGGCTCCTATGCGAAAAATACAAATCCGGCTGTATGACCGCTCCGGCGGAGGAGTTACTATGCCGCACAAAGCGCCGAAAAAAGTTTCTTTAATCCTTCAGCCGACGCGCGTAATTTGCCGCTCTCCGCCGCGTCAAGCTCCAGCTCTATTACCTCCTGCACTCCGGAGCGCCCTATACGGCAAGGCACTCCTATGCACATACCGCGCAGGCCGTATTCTCCTTCCAGCATAAAAGAAACGCCTCGTATCCTGCGGCTGTCCATAACCACCGCCTTGACCAAGTCGCATATCGCGGCCGACGGAGCTATATACGCGCTGCCGTTGCCGAAATAAGAAACTATTTCCTGTCCGCGGCCCACCGTGCGTCTGACCGCTTCTTCCACGGCGTCGGCATCCATTGACGCGCTCAGCGGCTTACCGTTGACGGTGGTAAAGCGGGGCAGAGGGATCATCCCTTCCCCGTGGCTGCCGATCACGCAGGCGCCTATGGATGAGACCGGGGCGCCGGCCATCTCCGACAATATATTGGCGAAACGCGAGGCATCCAGGGTCATCCCCATCCCGAAAACCCTGCCGCGGCTGAAACCGGTAAGGCGCAACGCCAGGGCCGTCATTAAATCCAACGGGTTCGTGACTATAATGAACACAGCCCCCGGAGCCGCAACTTTTATTTTTAAACAGGCCTCTTTCAATATGGCGGCGTTCTTATTCAGAAGGTCCTCACGGGTCATGCCCGGCTTGCGCGCCAGGCCGGCCGTAAAAACCACTATATCGGAACCGTTCACGGCGGAGATATCCCCGCTGCCTTCGACTCGGCAATCGTAGCCGAGGACATTCCCGGCGTCGTTGATGTCGGCGGCTTTGCCTTTGGCCAGCCCCTCCGCTATATCCACGAGCACGACGTCTCCCAGGCGTTCCTGCGCTATGCGCATTGCCGCCGTGCCGCCCACATTCCCCGCTCCTATGACCGATATCTTCATAGCGAAACCCAATGCTTCTTTCTCGATTAACCGCGTGCCGTAAGGGGAGTGAGTTTTTTAAAGGGCGGCGATTATCGCGTCCGCCATCTGCGATGTCCCCACGCTCGACGGGTCGTTCCTGTCCGCCTTCAGGTCGTAAGTGACGCTCTTTCCTTCGGCGATCACGCGGCGGACGGCTTTTTCAAGCCTGTCCGCGGCGTTATCCTCTCCCAGATGCCTGAGCATGAGCACCCCGGAGAGTATCATCGCCGTAGGATTGACTTTGTTCATGCCGGCGTATTTTGGGGCCGAACCGTGCACCGCCTCGAATACGGCGTATTCTTCTCCGATATTGGCCCCCGGCGCAACGCCCAGCCCGCCTACCAGCCCCGCGGCGAGATCGGAAAGTATATCGCCGTAAAGATTGGGCAGGACAAGCACATCATAATTGCGCGGCCTCTGCACCAATTGCATCGACATATTGTCAACTATCGCTTCTTCGAATTCAACGCGCCCTTCGTATTCTTGCGCGACTTCTCTCGCAGCCCTGAGAAAAAGCCCGTCCGTAAACTTCATTATGTTGGCCTTGTGCACCGCGGTTACCTTCCTGCGGCCGTATTTAAGGGCGTATTCGAAAGCGTAACGCGCGATGCGCTGCGACGCCGAACGGGAGATAGGTTTGATCGAGATACCGGAGTCGGAGCGGATCTTCTTTCCGGATGCTTCGGAGATACGAGCGATCATCGCCCTGGTTTCCTCTTTGCCTTCCTCGAATTCTATCCCGGCGTAAAGGTCCTCGCTGTTCTCCCTCACTATAACCAGATTTATGTCGCTGAAGGCGCTGCGCACCCCGGGACAGGAACGGGCCGGCCTCACGCAGGCATAAAGGTCGAGCGCCTGGCGTATGGCGACGTTCACCGTCCGGAAGCCGCCGCCGATGGGAGTAATGATAGGCCCTTTCAAGGCCACCTTGTTCTTTTTCACGGAGTCCACCACCGCCTGCGGCAGAAGCTCTCCGAATTTCTCGAAAGCGGCCTGGCCCGCGATTACGGTCTCCCATTCTATCCGCACCCCGGTGGCCTCTACGCATCTGCGCGCCGCTTCGCTGACTTCCTGTCCTATCCCGTCGCCGGGTATAAGGGTAACTTTATACTTCATAACGACTGACCTTTCGACACAGAATCCGCCGCTGAAAAGTCGGCGAGCCGGGCTAATTGCGGCTTTCGATTTTCAAATACCGTAACCGAATGGCGATGAACGATACGGGCGTCGTAACCGTTAGACGCAGAACGGGCATTTCTAAACTCTGAATCCCCCGTGTCTCTTGTAGTAATTGACCAGCCCGCCCTCGCCCAGCAGCGTCTGCATAAAAGCCGGAAAAGGTTTAATCCCGGACTCGCTGTTCTTGGTGAGATTCCTGAGTATGCCGGCGTCGAGGTCTATGCTCAAGGAGTCTTTCTCGTCTATGCCGGAGGTATCGGCCTCTATCAGCGGCAGGCCGATGTTGAAACCGTTTCTGTAGAATATCCTGGCAAAAGACTTAGCCAGCACGGCGACTATGCCGCTCTCCCTGATTACCAGCGGCGCCTGCTCGCGCGAAGACCCCATACCGAAATTGCTTCCGGCCACGATCACGGAAACACCCGGTTTGATCTTGGACGGAAAAGCCGGGTCGATATCCTCCATTATGTGCTTCGCCAGCTCTTTCATATCGGTGATGGCGAACTTATACCTGCCGGAAATGATGAAGTCGGTATTTATGTTGTCGCCCAGTTTAATCGCTTCAGCATTAAACTTCATTATCCCCCCTAATTCCGATTCTCGATCATTAGAAGTCTATGTAACAATGCGGTGTCGAAAATTCATGTTACACTGTTATAATTGCCTGAATTCCTCCGGATTCTTTACCTTCGACAACGCGGTCTCCAGGCTTATCAGGCCCTTTTGGAAAAGTTCCTTCAGCGACTTATCCATGGTATGCATTCCATGCTGGCTGCCGGTCTGCAGCAGCGTGGGGATCTGTTCTATTTCCTGCTCGCGCACCAGATTCCTGATGGCCGGGGTTCCGGTAAGAACCTCGGTAGCCACCACTCTGCCCTCGCCGGAAGCCACAGGCAGCAGAAGCTGCGAGACTACTCCCTGTATACAATCCGACAACTGGAGCCTGACCTGCTGCTGCTGATACGGAGGAAAAACATCTATGATCCTCTGTATGGTCTGGGGGGCGTCTGGCGTGTGCAGAGTCGCCAGCACAAGATGCCCGGTCTCAGCCGCGGTTAAAGTCGTGGATATCGTCTCCAGGTCGCGCATTTCCCCTACCACGATGACGTTGGGGTCCTGGCGCAAGGCGTGCTTCAAGGCGTTGGCGAAGGAGTGCGTATCGCTGTAGACCTCGCGCTGTTTGATCACGCTCTTTTTGTTTTTATGGACGAATTCTATGGGATCTTCTATGCAGACTATGTGCGCTTCGCGCTCGTTATTGATCAGGTCGATCATCGCTGCCAGCGTGGTGGTCTTGCCCATACCGGTCGGGCCGGTGACCAGCACCAGTCCGTTCGGCCGCCGCGCGAGCTCCATCACGATAGAAGGCAAACCAAGGTCGTCGAAGGTAGGGATCTTCAGGGGGACGCGGCGGAAAGCCGCTTCCACCGAGTTCTTCTGCATATGGATGTTGACCCTGAAACGGTCCATACCCGGCAGAGAAAGCGAAAAATCCAGTTCCAGTTCTTTCTCGAACATCTCCTTCTGAGAACCGTTCAGGACGGAATAGATCATCTGCTTGGTTTCATGTTTGGTCAGGGAAGAAAGTCCGGTGCGGTACAGTTTGCCGTCTATACGCAATATGGGAGGTTCATTCTCGGTAATATGCAGGTCTGAAGCGCGTTTCTCGATACACAACAGAAGGAGCTCATTGATTTCCATCAATTACCTCCGTTTCACAAATATTTCCTGGGATCCGCTATCCTGCCCTCCAGGGCGGAAGCAGCCGCCAACGCCGGCGACCCCAGGTAAATGAACGCGTTAGGATTCCCCATCCTTCCCTTGAAATTACGGTTCGCCGTCGAAATGACTTTTTCGCCGTCGGCCGGTATCCCGTTATGCGTGCCCACGCACGGCCCGCATCCCGCAACCACCACCGCGGCCCCGGCGGAGACGAAATCCCCGATGATACCTTCCTTGAGAGCCCGCAGGTATATATCGCGCGAAGCGGGAGCCACAATCAACCTGACTCCGGGAGCCGCGCTGCGTTTTTTCAGCACCGCCGCGGCCGCGCGCAGATCGCTTAACCGGCCGTTGGTACAGGTCCCTATGAATACCTCCTGTATCTTGACCCCCTTGACCTTTCCCACGGGAACGGCGCTGTCGACGCTATGCGGCAAAGATACCTGCGGCTCCAGCCTGGAGACGTCGTATTCCAGCACCCGCGCGTAACGCGCTCCCTTGTCCGGCGCCAAGCGCCGGATCATAGAGGCCGGAATTCCCCTGGCCTTAAACCAGGCTACGGTCACCGCGTCTACCGGCATCAACCCGGCCTTGGCGCCCATCTCGACCGCCATGTTGGAAATGGTCATCCTGCCGTCCATATCCATGGAATCTATCGCGCTGCCGCAAAACTCCAACGCGTTATATGTGGCGCCGTCGGCTTTTATCCTGCCTATTACGTAAAGTACCGCGTCCTTGGCGTAAACGCCCCTGGGCAGTTTTCCGTTCAGGACGACCTTCAGCGTCTCCGGGACCTTGAACCAGTTCTTCCCTGCCGCAAGCGTCACAGCCAGGTCGGTAGAACCGACGCCGGTCGAAAAGACGCCGAGCGCCCCGTATGTGCAGGTGTGCGAGTCGGCCCCCAGTACCAGGTCTCCCGGTAGTATCCACCCGGATTCAGGGATCACCTGGTGACAAACACCGCATCCTATGTCGAAAACCGGCTGTTTGAATTCCGTCCCGAAAACGCGCATCTTTTTGTGCACGCGCGAAACGCCTTCCGAGGGAGAAGGAGCGCTGTGGTCTATCACCATGCAGAATTTAGTCTTCAGCTTCTTTATGCCCATTTCGCGCACGCGGTCGATTATTATGGACGATGTCCCGTCCTGCCCGAAAGTAAAATCTACCTTGCAGATCGCGAAGTCTCCGGCTCGCAGGTCCCTGCCCGCGTGTTCGCTCAATATCTTTTCTGCCAGCGTCTTGGGGCTCATAGCGTCTTCACCCATTCTTCTATCCTGTCCATCCCTTTTTTTATCTGTTCCATCCCGGTAGCGAAACTGAAACGTATGTAATCCACCCTGCCGAATCCTTCTCCGGGTATGACCGCCACGAATCTGTCTTCCAGTAGTTTGCCGGAAAAAACGCCGGAATCCATACCGGTCCCGGAGATATCGCAGAACACGTAGAAAGCGCCCTGCGGCACGACCGGCTTCAGGCCGGGCATTGAATTCAGCCTGGTCAACATATAATCCCTTCTGCCGGCGTATTCCGCGCGCATATTCTCGGTGAACTTCTCGGGGGCCTTGAGGGCCGCCAGCGCCGCCTTCTGGCTTATGGAAGAAGGGTTGGAGGTTGTGTGATCCTGTATGCGGCCGATGGCTTCCGCTACGTCGGCCGGAGCGCCCAGGTAACCGATACGCCAACCGGTCATGGCGTAGGTCTTGGAAACGCCGTTTACGGTCACAGCCAGGTCCTTCATTTCCGGATGCAGTCCGGCAATGGAGATATACTTTAGGCCGTCATAAATGAGTTTCTCGTATATCTCGTCGCTTATCACGAAGATCTTGTTGGCGGCGCAGAGTTCCGCTATCGCCAAAAGCTCCTTGCGGTTATATACGGAACCTGCCGGATTGGAAGGACTGTTCAAAATCAGGACTTTTGTTTTTGGGGAAACGTAGGCGTTCAGTTCTTCGGCGGTGACCCGAAAGCCGTTCTCCGGCGCGGTCTTCACGAAACGGGACAGCCCGCCGCAAAGATGCACCATCTCCGGGTAACTGACCCAGTAAGGCGAAGGAATCAGGACTTCGTCGCCGGGGTCTACCAGCGCCATCAGGACGTTGAAAATAGAATGTTTAGCGCCGCAGGAAACCACCACCTGTTCCGGCTTGTAATCAAGTCCGTTGTCCCTTTTAAATTTTTCGCTGATCAGCTTCTTGAGTTCGGGTATACCTGTGCTCGGGGTGTATTTCGTGAAACCGGAATTTATCGCCTCTATCGCGGCGGCCTTTATAAAATCGGGCGTGTCGGCATCGGGCTCTCCGGCGGCAAAGCTGACCACGTCCTTACCCTCGGCCCTCAGCTTCCTGGCTTTGGAAGTTATCGCCAGCGTGGAAGACGGCTTTATTTTCTTCAAGCGCTCGGCTATCCTGGTGTCTATACGCATAGTATGAGCCTAACTTGGCGCCGGAGCGACATACGCGCCGGCTGAAGAACGGCCTGGCTGCCGCCAGCTTACGCCAGCTTACGCCAGCTTACGCTGGCTTACGCTGGCTTACGGAGTGGGCTTATCTTTCTTGTTGAATATCCCTTTTATGCCGCCCAGGATCTTCTTTCCGCCCGGTTTAACTTCCTCCGCTGTAGGATGCTGCCTGGTTTTCTTGGGAGGCTGGGCTTTCGGCTCCTCTTTTACTTTTTCCGCCTCGATGACCGGCGTTTCCTTTTTCGAAGCAGGACGCTTCACGGCCGGCAGCTCTTTTCCCTTGGGAAGCCGCGTAAATTCCAGAAGAACTATCTTCGCATTGTCTCCCCGTCTGTTACCGAGACGCAAAATACGGCAATATCCGCCCTGGACATCCTTGAAAAGCGGGCCTATTTCCCCGAAAAGCCGGGAAACCAGTTCATGGGAACAAAGGACACGATAAGCTCGGCGTTTGGCCGCCAGGGTATTCTCCTTGGCGAGAGTGATCATCTTCTCCGCCTCCGGCCTGACCGCGGCGGCGATGGCTTTAGTAGTTTTTATTCTGCCGCAGTTTATCAGGTTGCGTATGGTGCCGGCAACGGTGGCTTTTCTCCAACTGGTGAATCTATTCAAACGGCCTTTTTTTAGCTTATGTCTCATTTCTTTCCCCTCTAATTAAGGCGGCTACCGGGAAAACTGCCGCGGGAGTATGTTGTTCAATTACGCCGATTTCTTGAGTTTCTTGGGATCCACCGCCATGCCGAGCGTCAAGCCCATCCCGGCGAGCAGTTCCTTGATTTCGGTCAGCGATTTCTTGCCGAAATTCTTAAAACCAAGCATATCGTCCTCCGACCTTTTCACGAGATCGGCTATTATCTTTATGTTGGCTTCTCTAAGGCAGTTTGAACTGCGCACCGACAATTCGAGTTCGGATATCGGCAGACGCAGTTTCTCGTATAGAGAAACCTCTTCCTTGGTCATCTCCGGTTCTTCTTCCTCGAGATCCTCGGGAAGCTGGCCGAAGCTGACGAAGATATCCAGGTGCCTCTGCAGTATATTCGAGGCGTAAAGCAGCGCGTCCTTGGGAGAGATAGAACCGTTGGTGGTTATTTCCAGCACCAGCTTGTCGTAATCGGTCTTCTGCCCCACGCGCGTATTCTCAACGTAGAAATTGACGTTTTTGACCGGGGTAAAGATAGAATCCAACGGTATGACGCCGATCGCCTGGTCTTCTTTTTTATTGGTCTCAGCGGGCACGTAACCGCGGCCGCGGCCCACCTCGAGTTCGGCCTCGAACTTGATATCCTTGGTCAGGGTAGCGATATGCAGGCCGGGATTGACCACGTCTATGGTCTCGTCCGTCTCGATATCCGCGGCGGTCACGGGGCCCTTGGAATCCTTCCTGATGTAAATGGTCTTTGGAATATTGGAATGCGCGCTCAACACCACGCTCTTAAGGTTGAGAATGATCTCCGTGACGTCTTCCAGCACCCCGGTGATAGCTGAAAACTCATGATTGACGCCGCTGAATTTCACCGAAGTTATCGCGCTTCCCTCGATCGAGGAAAGAAGCACCCTGCGCAATGAATTGCCGAGCGTCACACCGTATCCTCTTTCGAAAGGCGCGGCGGTAAACTTGCCGTAAGTGCCGGTATAAGTTGTCTCGTCACACTCTAAACGTTTCGGTAGTTGAAAATCCTTCCATTTTATGCCCATTTAGCTCGCTCCTTTGCGACTATGAAGCTCCTCAGGCTAAAGCCCGAAGTCTCTTTCTCGAATAACCCGGTATCGCAAGATACCGGAAAATCTCTTCTGCCGAAGCATAACGGCTTCAACCCCGGGATCCCTGCGGCGTAATTAAGTATTGTGTCCCCGGAGCTTTACTTGGAATATAACTCTACGATCAGCTGTTCCTGTATCGTAGCCTGAATGTCCTCTTTTTCGGGCAGGCGCGCCACGCGTGCCGTCATCTCCTGCGGGTTGAACTCCAGCCAGGTGGGAACGCTTCTGTCCTTCGCGGCCTCCAGGTTTTCCTTAAGCTTGTTGAGCGCCTTTTCAGACCCCTTGATCTTTATCATCTCGTCTTTGCTGACCTGGTAGGAAGGGATGTTCACCCTGGTCTCGCCCACCCAGACGAAATTATGCCGCACGACCTGCCTGGCCTGGGCCCTCGAAACGGCAAGACCCAGCCTGAAAATGACATTGTCCAGCCTGCGCTCGAGCTGCTGCAGAAGAACTTTACCGGTGACGCCTTTGGTCTTGGCGGCCTGCTCGAAGTACCTCCTGAACTGGCCTTCCATCATCCCGTACATCCGCTTAACCTTCTGTTTCTCGCGCAGCTGGACGCCGTAATTGGAAAGCTTAACTCTTCCCTGTCCGTGGTCGCCGGGCGCGTAANNCCCTTTTGGTAAGCGTGCATTTGGGAGAATTACATCTCGCCCCTTTGAGGAAAAGTTTCTCCCCTTCTCTTCTGCATAACCTGCATGCTGCTCCAGTATATCTTGCCATCTGAAATATCTCCTCGCGAATCTGCCCGTTCCCGGGCGTTTATGCGCCCCTTATACCCTGCGCTGTTTTTTCGGACGGCAGCCGTTGTGCGGCATGGGAGTAACGTCCTTTATGGACGTAACCGTCAAACCGCCTGCCTGAAGCGCCCTTATGGCCGATTCCCGGCCGAAACCCGGGCCTTTCACCAGCACTTCCACTTCTTTCATCCCGATCTCTTTAGCTTTTCTCGCCGCGTCCGACGCCGCGACCTGCGCGGCAAAAGGGGTCGCCTTCTTGGAACCGGAATATCCTACCACGCCGGGGGTCGACCAGACCAGGGCGTTGCCCTGTTTATCGGTTATGGTCACCACCGTGTTGTTAAAGCTGGCCTGAATGTGGGCGATACCGGCAATAATACCTCTGGCGGCTTTCTTTTTCTTCGCCTTATCCCTCGTAGACATAATACCGCATCCTCCTCGTTCGTTATTACTTACCGCCGGACTTGCCGGTTGCCGGTTTCTTTATGACCATGCCGCTTCCTTTACGGGGGCCTTTTCTCGTCCTGGCGTTGGTCTTGGTGCGCTGTCCGCGCACCGGCAGTCCCTTTTTGTGGCGCATGCCTCTCCAACTGCCGATATCCATAAGCCTTTTTACGTTCTGGGAGATATCGCGACGCAGGTCGCCTTCGATCTTGTAAGAACTTTTCTGCAGGGCGTTGGTGATGCGCGATATTTCTTCCTCATTAAGCTCCTTAGCTCTCTTCTCCGGGCTGATTCCCACTTCCTCGAGTATCTTTTTAGCCAGAAAAGGTCCGATACCGTATAAATAGGTCAACGACACGTCTATTCTTTTCTCTTTTGGAATATCTACGCCTATTATCCTTGGCACTTCCGTTCTCCTTTCACAAAAGCCGCGAGGGGGCAGAACACCGCACTATCCCTGGCGCTGTTTATGCTTGGGATTGGAACACAACACCCTGACCACACCCCGCCTTTTTATGATCTTGCATTTATCGCAAATCTTTTTCACGGATGACTTGACTTTCACTTTTAACCCCCTCTTCAGACGCCTGCTATTTGGACCTGAAGGTTATACGTCCCCGGCTGAGGTCATAAGGAGAAAGCTCCAGCTTGACCTTGTCCCCGGGGAGGATGCGGATGAAATGCATGCGCATTTTTCCCGAAACGTGGGCGAGCACCATATGCCCATTGTCCAGCTGGACCCTGAACATGGCGTTAGGCAAGGCCTCCTGCACGGTCCCTTCAGTCTCTACAAGATCTTCTTTAGGCATATCTCAATCCCTCTCTGCCGGTAAGGATCTCCGGGCCCTGGTCCGTTACCGCCACCGTATGCTCAAAATGGGCCGACGGCAACCTGTCCCCGGTTACGGCGGTCCAGCCGTTATCGAGGATTTCCGACCGCCATGTTCCGATATTCACCATCGGTTCGATGGCAAGGACCATTCCTTCTTTAAGCAGCGGCCCCCTGCCGGGCATGCCGTAATTCGGCACTTCCGGTTCCTCATGCAGCTGTCGTCCGATGCCGTGCCCCACGAATTCCCTCACCACAGAGAAGCCGTTTTTCTCCACGAACTTCTGTATGGCGTGCGACACGTCTCCCAGGCGGCAGCCGACCATAGCCGCCTTTATCCCTTCGTAGAGAGCCTGTCTGGTCACGCCGACCAGCCTGGCCATATCCGGAAGCGGAGTGCCGGCGATCACGGTAACGGCGGCGTCCGAAAAGTAACCGCGGTAATTAACGCCCAGGTCTATGCTGACGTTATCCCCGTCCTTTATAATCCTGCTGCCGGGGATACCGTGCACTATTTCTTCATTTACCGATACGCAGGCGACCGCGGGGAAACCGCGGTATCCTTTGAAAGCAGGCACTACCTTCCTGCGCGATATCAACTCCTCCGCCACCCTGTCTATCTCGGCGGTGGTAATCCCCGGCACTACCGACTTCTCCAGCTCAAAAATAACCTCCGCGAGTATCCTTCCGGATTCCCGCAGCATTGCGAGGTCACTTTTTGACTTTAACGGGATCATCTGCTTTCCGCACCAGGTCTATGATTTTATCAAGAACGGCCATCGCCTCGCCGTCGGCGGCCAGGCGTTTCAATATGCCTTTGGCGGAGTAATAATCTATGACCGGAGCCGATTCACTGTTGTAAACCTCCAGCCTGCGCCTGATGGTCTCTTCCTTGTCATCGGCCCGCTGGTAAAGAGCGGCGGAACA
>DIEK01000084.1 GCA_002418595.1 Candidatus Omnitrophica bacterium UBA5776
TTGGAATTGTGGGCTGAATACCATGATGACGGCTGTTCCTCTGCCGCCGGAGCTCATACGAGGATCCACCCGATGCTTCATTGGAGAGAAAGGGATATCTGGGAATACGTCAAAAGAGAGCGCCTTCCGGTGGTCCCGTTGTATTTTTCTTCCCGCGGCAGGCGTTACCGTAGTATAGGATGCGAATGCTGTTGTTCTCCCGTGCCTTCCAGAGCGAGCGGTATAAACGGAATAATCGCGGAACTTGCTTCCACCGACGTGGAAGAACGCTCCGGGCGCGCGAACGACAAAGAAGACGAATACACGATGCAGAAACTGCGCTCGCTGGGATATATGTGATATGCAGAGACCTTTGAATGTGGTTGCCGTCGGCGAGGTGGATAGCGGTAAATCCACTCTTATAGGAAGATTCTTGTATGAGACAGGCTCTTTGCTTGGGGATAAGCGCAGGGAGAAGGATTTTTCCCGTTTGCTGGACAGCCTTGAAGAGGAACGCCGCGATTATATGACCATAGAGACCACGCAGGCCTTCTGCCGGTCTCCCGGAAGGCCGGGATTTATGCTTATAGACGTCCCGGGGCATCTGGAATTGATTGCGAACATGATCTCCGGGACCTCTTATGCGGATGCCGCCGTGCTGGTTGTTGACGCCGGCAGACCGGCGGCAGGCCAGGCCCGCGAGCATCTCTCGGTTCTCAGGTTCCTTGGTATCGTGAAGACGGTCATTGCGGTCAACAAAATGGACGGCGTGGACTTTTCCCGGAGCAAATACGAGGAGATCAAGGCGGAAACCGGCGTTTATCTGGCCGGCGCGGGACTGCAGTGCCGATGGGTTGTCCCGGTATCGGCGCTGCACGGCGACAACCTGCTGACAAACTCCGCGCGTATGCCCTGGTATGAAGGCCCTCCATTGTCGGCCGCTCTGGATTCCTGCCGGTTTTATTCCGGTAACGGGAGTTTCCGGCTTTGCGTCCAGGATCTATATGATGTGCGCGGTGAAACGGTCGCGGCCGGCAGGGTGGTTTCCGGGAGAATAACCCTGGGAGAACAAGCGGCGGTTTTACCTCAGGGTCGCGTCGTCCGCGTCAAAAAAATACTGGAAGGTTTTCATCGCAGGACATCCGCAGGACCGGGAAAGAATATAGGAGTCGTTCTGGATGATATGCGGGATATACGCCGGGGGCATTGTATATGCAAAGAACCGTATCCGCAGGCGAACCGCAGCTTTCGTTCCAGACTTCTTTTTACCGGACGCGCGAACCGCAGAGGCGAGTATCCCCCGGATCCCGGAGAAAATTTTTGTCTTTCGCAATTGAACAGAGAGCTTAGATTGTGCTGCCTGACGCAGGATACATCGGCTTGCATAACGGAGTTCAGGAGAGATGATGGCGGGGNNCGGGCAAATAACCGCCGATGCCGTTATACTTACAGCCGATCCTGTTGTGCTGGAAAAAAGCGATGCATGCGGCGATGGTCTGGCCAGGTTCGTTTTGAAGGATGAAAACGGTAGTGTCGCCGCGGTCGGGTACATTCCCGCGGGAGATAGATTATGCTGAACTATTATGTGGACCCCGGACAGGGTTTCATTTTTTCGCAGAACCTCTCTTTTTTATGGGGGATATTGTTGGGAATGGGCGCCGGGCTGGCGGCTTTTTTCAGGTTTTTTGTCAGGTTCCCGAGGAGAAAGCTCTTTTGGGCGGTGGTCATAGTATTGTTGTTGATCCTGGGAGGGATATCCATGCGGCACAATAAAAATATCCGTCACAAGAAGGTAGTAGTGATCGGGGTTGACGCCCTTGATCCGGAACTCTTGGAGGAATTCATCGCGGCTAAGATGCTGCCGAATTTAGCCCGGCTTGCGGCTGAAGGAGCTTATTCGCGACTGGAAACCACGGTGCCTTCAGAGTCTGTAGTGGCCTGGACCAGTTTCTCCACCGGTTTGCGCCCGGGCGGGCACGGAATATTCGATTTTGTCATGCGCAAAGAGGGCTCGCGCGGCCACGGGCTTTATCTGAGCCTGAACGAGGTGCAAAACAAGTCGGGCAGGCCGGGCGTTTCCCGCCGTAATAAAGGGCGTTTCTTCTGGGAAGTGCTATCCGACAACCGTATTTACAGCGAAGTCTATTTCTGTCCCAATACGTTCCCTCCGGGAAACCTTCACGGCCGTATCATATCGGGAATGGGGGTCCCCGATATTACCGGCACTACCGGCAGGTCGTTCTTCTATGCCTCCGAAAGGCCGAAAGCAGAAACGGGAGACGACCGTTGCCGGGTCGTAAACGTGGATACCGCTTCCGGAAAAGCCGCCACATGGATATACGGGCCTTTGCTTTCTTCAGCCGGTAACGTACGTCCGGAGAACTCGCGCATACCCATGACAATAGAGATGGATACCGCGAACCAGACGGCTGTCCTGCGCTTTCAGGGAAGGACGATAACTTTGCGTAAAGGTGAATGGAGCAGTTGGCAGAAAGTGTCGTTTTCCCTGGGAGGATTCAGGAAGGCGCGAGGTATAATGCGGTTTTATCTTAAGTCCGTCAGCCCTTATCTGGGGCTTTACGCGACCCCGGTCAATTTCGATCCCGGCGCGCCGCTCTTTCCCATTTCTTACCCGGCTGATTTCGCCCGAGAGCTCGCCGTTGCAAACGGTATGTTCTATACGCAGGGGATGCCGGCAGATACCTGGGCCCTGAGCGAAGAAAGGCTGGATGAGAATGAGTTTTTGTCGATAATAGACGAGATCCTCGCGGAACGCGGGAATATGCTGGAAAACAGGCTGAAACGTTTCCGGGGGGGAATGTTCTTTTTTTATCTGGATACTTTGGACAGCGTCCAGCATATGTTCTGGCGTTACAGGGACGGCAGGGCTTTTCCTTCCGGCGCGCTCGCCGCGCGGAAGGACGTCATCCTCGAGTATTACCGCAAAATAGACGAGCTTCTGGGGATGGTATTGCGGTATTCGGATGAGAATACCGTAGTAATGGTGCTTTCCGACCACGGATTCACTTCTTTCCGCAAAGCGGTCGATCTCAACCGCTGGCTGTCCGACAACGGATATCTGTATTTTAAAAAAGGAATAAAAGATGGCGGAGAATTTTTCTCCGGGATAGACTGGTCGCGCACCAGGGCTTATGCAATGGGCTTCGGCGGCATTTATCTCAATAAGACCGGGCGGGAATATTACGGTATCGTGCCTCAAGAGGACTGTCGCGCGCTGGAAAAAGAGATATCGCGAAAACTGCGGGATCTTAAGGACCCGGCCTCCGGAGAAGCGGTGGTAAGCAATGTCTATGAAGGGAACGAAGTTTTCAGCGGCGCCTGCCGTTCTTCGTCCCCTGATTTATACGCGGGGTTTGCCGCCGGTTACCGCGGTTCCTGGCAGACGGCGTTAGGAGGGGTTTCCGGTGAGGTCATCAGGGAAAACGATAAAAAGTGGAGCGGCGATCATATTGTAGATCCGGCAATAGTCCCGGGTGTTCTTCTGGTGAATAAGAAAGTCCGGCTGGAAGCGCCCTCCATAATCGATATCGCCCCCACTGTTTTGAGACTGTTTGGAGTAGAAATTCCCGCCGAGATGCCGGGGAAAGTTTTGTTCGAAGAAGAGTAATATTTCAGTTGCGATTCCGTAAAGCGGGATATCGGAATTCGTTTTCAAACTCTCTTTTTTTGTTTCGCGGACCGCTACATAAAAGTTGTTTTTTTTCGCGCGGATGTTACAATTATAAAAAAGGTAGCATATTTTACGCTACACGCCGGCCAATAGCCGGTGCCTGGGCCTTAAATCCAATTGTTAATGCTGAAGCAATAATGAAGAATAACCGGGGATCTTTATACCTTTCGGTTGTGGCGCCGGTATGCGGGGAAGAGGAATGCCTGGAGGAACTCTGTTCCCGTCTGTTCTCTGTGCTTGCCGGTCTATCCCGGACATTTGAAGTAATCTTCGTGAATAACGACCGGTATGGGCGTAATTGCTCCAAGTTGTACAGTTTGGCGGCTGTCTATCCGGGGTTTTCGGTGATCGAATCGGAGAGGCGCCGAGACCAGGCGGCGGCTACTCTGGAGGGGATAAAACGTTCTTCCGGCAAATATATAGTGACTATAGACGCGGATATGCAGAACGACCCCGGCGATATCACGGTTTTAATTGAAGCATTGCGCAAGGGTAACGATCTTGCGTGCGGATGGCGCCGCAGGAGAAATGATCCGGTTTTCAGAAAGTGCGTTTCTTTTTTATCTAACCGGGTGTATGCGTTTTTTACCGGTTACCGCCTGAAGGATTATAATTGCGGTTTAAATGCCTTGAACGCTTCTCTGGCAGACAGGCTTATCGCTTTAGGCGACCGGGGCCGGTTTATAAAACAGGCGCTGGTGCTTTTGGCGGGTTCGGTAGCCGAGGTGGAAGTTAAGCATCACTCCCGGCTTGCCGGAAAGTCGAAATACTCAATGGCAGTGATTATCTGGAAAGGCCTGGATTTTATCGTTAATTTCCGGGCGGCGCGATTCTTGAGATATAGAAAAGCTTAAAGGACTATTCTGCTTATGTCCAATTGTGCTTCAATCGGTATTATAATCCTGTTAGGGTCAGTATTAAGATCATATAAATGGTTGGATTTTAGCCTGTGGTATGACGAGGCTCAATGGCTGATAGTTGCCGGATCCGGCACTTTTCAACGATTATCACACGATGCCGCTTTAATCGCCAAACCGCCTTTATTCGGGATTTTGCTTCATTTCTGGAGGTTTGCCGGAAATAACGAAGCCTTTCTGCGTGTCTTGCCGTGCGTATTCGGGATCGCCGCCATTTACCTGGTTTACAGGACGGGACTTCTGCTTTTGGACCGGCAAACCGCGCTTGCCGCGGCCGCGCTCACCGCTTTATCCCCGATACACATACATTATTCCCAGGAAGTAAGCCATTATACGCTGACGGTGCTGCTTTTTCTTTGCGCGATATACTTTCTTTTAAAGGCGTTCGCCTGTAATCGTAACGGATATTGGATATTGTTCTGCTTGTGCAGCGCTGCCGCTTTATACACCAACTTCGCGGCGCTTGCGCTTATCCCGGTGGAAACGGTATTCTTTCTGTCGTCGGGCATTTCCGGTTCGCGCACGGCCCGGAAATGGATTTACAGTCAGTTTTTCCTGATGGCTTTATTAGTCTGTTATTATTTCTCACTTAACCGCCAGATGCCGTGCTTTACCTATGCGCGTTTTAACGAACAGATGCTCTGGATGCCGCGCGGCAACGCTTTGTACTTCCGGCAGATGTTCGGGTCCTTCGATATAGGTTACACCGCCTATTTATGGGGATACCGGATATCGTCTGTCTTGTTCCTGTTTTTATTCTGCGCCGGAATTATCGGCACAATACGCGCGCGCAGGACTTCTTTAACGATGCTCTTGACGTGGGCGCTCTTGCCGGTGCTGGCAGGACTGTCGGTATCCCGCGTCATCCCGGTTTTTACTTACCGGAATTTCCTGGTTGTGCTGCCGGCGTATTATTTGCTTCTGGCGGCAGGCATCAATTATTTCCGCAGAATGCGCATCGTGATATGGGCGCTGATAGTCATTCTTTATTCCGTGTCGCTGGTGAACTACTACGGGAATAGATATCCTTGCGCAGAAGTCTGCTACAGGCCCGGTGTGCATCCGCGGATGGACAATAGAGGCGCGTCTAAATATGTGCTGGCGAATATCCAGGCCGGCGATATCGTAAAACACACCTGTTATTCGACGGTCACGCCGTTTATCTATTACCGCTATGCGTTTTCAGGAGGGAAGGGCGTTAAACTTACTCTTTCCGCGCGCGATCATATCCTTAAAAAGCAGAATGCCTCGTTCCCGGATTCTTTAGCCGGGCATAAGCGTTTATGGCTGTTTTTTGCCTCGTGGGAATATCCGCCGGGCCTGGAGGAGATGGAGGTCAGGCGGATTCTGGACGGAAAGTATAAACTGCTTTCTTTGCGTCATTTCAGCGGTCTGGATGTTTTACTTTATGATCTCAGATGAGAGGGATAGTGCCCAGCCTATGCCTAAGGTGAACATGATCAGCGCTTCAGCGTTTTTAAAGAAATCGAGTTGTTCATGCAACCGCTTGAGAGAACTTTTTTTTAAATATCCTTATCATAGATGCGGCGCTTACGGAATAAACAGGGAGGCGTTCCTCGAGGCTTTATGGAGGGACGCGGCAGGCGCTGGGAACAGTTTTCTTACAACGGATGGCGGCGTCTCCGGGGGGACTGCCGGGATAGCGGTATTGGTTCCGAGCGCCTGGGACAGCGCATATTTCGGAAAGGATATAAAAGAGATAAGATATTTGATAACCGCTTCCACTGGGCTCGACGGGTATCCTGCAGCGCGCTCCCTGGTAAAACGCGCGGTTT
Source organism: Candidatus Omnitrophica bacterium UBA5776 (assembly GCA_002418595.1). Taxonomy (GTDB): domain Bacteria; phylum Omnitrophota; class Gorgyraeia; order Gygaellales; family Profunditerraquicolaceae; genus Undivivens; species Undivivens industriae. Next base: position 6,384 of record DIEK01000084.1, read on the forward strand.
CCTGGTGCCGGAACGTGAATACCGATCTCTTGACTGCCAGGATAGACGTTAATGACGCCCCGGCACTTTACGCGCTGTCATCGTGCGGTTTCGCTCTGGCCGATACTATAGTGACGTTCGTTTACCGGCGCGGGAGCCGTTTACGCGGGAAGTTCAGATCTTTATATCGCGTGCGGCACGCCTCGCATAGCGACTCCGCTTTTTTGGAAACTTTGGCGGAGAAAGCCTTTAGCAAAGACCGTTTTCATCGCGATCGCAGGTTAAACGCTTCGGCCGGGGGATTATTCAGGAACTGGATCGCCGACGCCTGCAGGAAGACCTCAAGCGGCAGCGAGTGTGTGCTGGTGGCCTGTCGCAATGACGGCCGCCAAGCCGGTTTTTTGAGTTATGCCCTGGATAAAGAATGTTTGAGCGCCTGCGGTTCGCGTATTATCGGCAGGGGGCTTTCCGCGGTAACTCCGGATGCAGCCGGCGCCTATGTCAGTCTGGTGAATAAGATACTGGAATTAACCGATGAAAAATATGATATCGCGGAATTCTCCACACAGATCACAAATACGGAGCCGGTAAGGATTTGGCAGAAAATGGGTTTGGAATTCGCCGGCGCAAAGCATACCTTTCACAAATGGATATAAACCTTTTGGCAGGGGGAACATCGAGGTTATGAGCGTGCATTTGTCCTCGTTGGCGATCATATATAAAGAAAAGTTGAGGCGGCCGTTTTTACGCCAGTTCTTGCGGTTCTTGCGGCGTTTGCCGCGCATGCTTTTCCGGGGCCGGGACGGATGTTCTCTGAAAGTCATCTGCGGTTTGACTTATAGATGCCCATGCTCCTGCGCGCATTGCGGGATGTCCGGGTATGAAATTAGTCCGGCCGACGAACTTTCCACCGGGGAAGTCCTGCGATTGATAGAAGATGTGTCGGCTTTGCCGTATGGTTTGATACTTTTTTCTTTTTTCGGAGGCGAGCCGTTATTGCGGGAGGATCTTCCTCTATTGGTCGCCGGCGCCGTGAAACGCGGACTTTTCACCGAAATCGAAACAAGCGGGATGAATATGACCCCGGAAAAAATTTTGTCGCTGAAACGGGCAGGATTGAATCACGTTTTCATCAGCCTTGACAGCGCTGTAGAAGAGAGGCACGATTCATCCCGGGGTATCGCGGGAGCTTACCGCAGCGCTTTATTCGCGATCGAGAACTGCAGAAAAAACGGATTGCCTTTCAGCTTGTCGGTATGCGTCACGGAGACCAGCCCCGATGCCGATATACGGGATCTGATCGCTTTGGCCAAACGGCATAAAGCAGCTTCTGTGAGGCTGTTATGTAAAGCGGATGTGGCCTCTCATTTGCGGGGCGGAAGATATGATCTTTGCGAAGCGGAGGCCGGCGCAAAGAACCGTTTGGATCGTTTTCTGGAACGTAATTATGTGTACGCGGAGTATTCAGGCGCCAGCACAGCCGTAGAGAAAAAAGTCTGTCCGGCGCTCCTGAAGTGGTTTTTTTATGTCTCATGCTACGGGGAGATACAGCCTTGCCCGTATTTTCCCTATAATTTCGGTAATTTACGGGAGTCGTCTTTAGAAGAAGTAGTAAAAAGAATGTGGTCGAATAAACTGTTCGACTGCGGTAGCGCGGAGTGTATGACCAACAGCGGCGAAATAAAATCACGCATGCGCGGCCTTTCTTATCCGGTTCTTTCGAGGGCTAAATAAGGACCGGATTGGCGCAAAAGGAGGGGACTTATGAATATGCGAATTCCGGGGACAGTATTATTAGTCAAGGTGGTTCTATTGGGGGTATTTATATGTCCTGCGCGGGCTGGATTTTCTTTGTCTGAAGCGGCAGCATCCGGAACAGAGACCGACAAGGTGGAACTGGAGAGGATAGTGGTTACGCCGTTGAGGCTGCAAAGCGGTATTTCAGACACTCCCGATAAGGTAACGGTCATCCCGGTCTCTTCCTTGTCCAGCGGATACGCGATGAACATCGACGACCTGCTTAAAGATGTCAACGGTGTGGATGTTTCCAGAAGGACCGGATTGACATCTTCGACATCTACCGTTACTTTACGCGGATTCGGAGGCCAGGCTCGCGGCCGCACTCTGGTGCTAGTTGACGGTATCCCTTTCAACGAAATATACAGCGGGGAAGTTTACTGGAACGCCATACCTATGGAGGACGTCGAGAGGATAGAGGTGGTCTCCGGCGCCGGTTCGGCTCTCTATGGCCCGGGAGCTATGGGAGGGGTGATCAACATTATCACCAGGGATCCCTCTTCCCGCCGCACCAGCGTGAGTTCGGGATACGGTTCTTTCGCGACGCGCTTTGCCGGAGTAAGCCACGAGGAAAAAATGGGCAATTTCTCCTGCAGGGTTTCCGGCAACTGGTTTAAAACTGATGGCTATGTGGCCGTGCCGAGCCCTAAGACTTATGATATCCGCAGGGATAAGGAGAATTATAACGCCAACGTGAAACTTAGCTACGATATGGGCGGCGGCGATACCGCGGGGATGAATTACCGCCATTATGAAGAGGACGTTAACGGCGGCAGAAAATATTATTACGGCTCAAACGATATGGACAATCTTAGTTTTAATCTGCGTAAAGAGATAAACGGCGTGGAATTGCTGGGGACATTCTACCTGGACCGTCAGGAAGCCACCTGGGTCAACGATAAAAGCCCTTCATATACCAGCGTGGATTATATAAACAAGAATCCCAAGACCACCGTGGGGGGGAATCTGCAAACGAATATTCATCTTAACGAAGCTAATTTGCTCGCCGTAGGAGGCGATATCCGCAGCGGCCGGATAGCGTCCGTGGATAATTATAAAAGCGCGGTGCGCAGAGTGGATGCTAAGGGGCAGCAGGATTCTCTCGGGCTCTATCTGCAGGATGAAATAAAACTGGCGGACAAGGCCGTGATCACTCTCGGCGGGCGTTGGGATTATTGGAGGAATTCGGACGGTTCGTTGTATGACGATACCCTCTCTCCGAAATGGGTATCGTATGATTCGGTGGACGGCAGCACTTTCAGCCCGAAACTGGGGGTGATGTACCGCCTTTCTCGGGATACGACATTCAGGGCCACGGCCGGAAAGTCTTTCAGGATACCGACTCTTTACGATCTCTACCGCACCTGGAAATCCAGCTCCACCACATACCGCGCCAATCCGAATCTTAAGCCGGAGAAGGCATATTGTTTTGACGCGGGGGTGGAGCAGAAAATTCTTGAAAAGATCACCGCGCGGGTCACTTTTTATTACAACGACGTGGATGACCTTATTTACAGCGTGGGCGAGAGCGTGAAAGATAAGCAGAATGTCGGGAAAGTGGAGATATACGGCCTCGAAACAGAGTTGTCTTACGCCCCTTTTGAAAAAATGGATATTTTCCTCAATCACACGTTTAATTCTTCCAGGATAGTCAAGCATAGCGATGCCTCCCTCGAGGATAAGTACCTGACTTACACGCCTGAAGAGAAATGGTCGTTCGGGTGCCTATTCTTTGATCCTAAACTCCTGGACGTACGGCTCACCGGGCGTTATACCGGGTCGGTATTCAGTAATGACGCCAATACGCAGAAACTGGACGGTTATTTTATCTGGGACGTTTCATTCTCGCGTAAAATAGGAGCGGTTACGGAAATAAGCTTGAGCGTGGACAATCTGCAGGACCGCAGTTACCAGGAATATCGCGGCGTCCTGGCTCCCGGCAGGACCGTCATCGGCAGCGTAAAGGTTGTGTTTTAGAATAAAGTCCTGCGGACTTGCGACTGTTGAAATGCCGGGGATCCCAGATGCGCTTTGAATAAAAAAGCGGGCGGCATTGGATGGGTATGCCGCGTTAAAATGTTATATAAAATCTTGGCGGAATCGCGTTCTCACGGTATATTAAGAGAGACGGGGCAGGTCAGGTTTCATCTTGAGGTTCACCACCAAGATATGAGCCCGGAAAGCTTCAATAAGAGATGAGCGCGGTTTCGGGTAATGCTCTCCGGTTCGTCCGGAAAGAAGAGATTGAGTATGCGATATCGGATATCCATCAGAAGGGAATTGTGCATAGACTCGTTCTTCGGCGCTTTAGCCCGCGGGGTTGTGTTGGCCTCTGTATTTCTGTTTTTTTATGCCGCTGCGGTATGCCGCGCGGAGACTATTAAACTTAAGAGCGGCACGGTGGTGCGCGGCAGAATAGTGGGAGAGACTTCACAGATCGTGCAGGTGCAGGTTTACGGAGTGCAGGTGCCGTATTTCCGGAATGAAATACTCTCTATACAAAAAGACGACGAGGAACAGCCGGCCCGGCAAGAGGAATTACCTGCCGCGGTAAAGATATTACCGGTCGTAAAAGAAAAGTCTCCTGCCGAGGGCGATAAAAAGCCGGCCGCGCAAAAGAATCCTTTGGATGATATCAAAGGTCCCTACGAATTGAAGATTGCCGTTCGCTCCGCCAGGAGGCACTTAAAGAACAAGGAATTTAAGGCCGCCGTCCTCGACCTGGAGACGGTGCGCTTGAAGTATCCCGATAACCCGGATTTGAATGCCGTCCTGGGGTCGGTCTGTCTGGCTGAAAAACGGTATGATCAAGGCGTGCAATGTTTCGAAAAGGCCGTTGTCGGCGCCGGGGCCGAATCTCCTTATTGGCGAGGCCTCGGCAAGGCGTATTTTGGGGCCGGCAGGACCGATGATGCAGAGAAAGTCCTGCAGAAGGTTGTCGCATCCGGGCAGACAAAAAAGGCGGACACGTATTTGTTCCTGGGGCGCATATCCCTGAAGAAGAAGCAGTATGAGCAGGCGCTTGGTTATCTGAAAGAAGGCGCGGAGATAGAAAAGGCCCCTTCAGCCGAGATTTTGCACTATATGGGTTGGGCCCAATATTGCCTGAATAACTATAAGGAGGCCATTGTTCTCTGGGAAAAAGCTATGGAAAAAGGCTATCCTTTCACGGGCGCCTGGGGCAGGGCCTATCTGAAGATAGGTAATTATAAGAAGGCCGCGGAATATTTGGAGAAGTCGCTGGGATCTCCGAATGCCGATAAAAGCGAGATCTATGAGCGCTTGGGACAGGTATATCTGAGCGGTAACGACAAGACGAAAGCGGCGGAATATTTCAGAAAGGCTTCGGAGCTGGGCAATATGGAAGCGGAGGACGCTTTGAAGGCAATGCAGCGGCAGTGAGAGGGCTTAAGGGGAGAATATAATGGACGAAGGGTTAAGCCATTACCGACCGGATGAATAGACAAAAGAAGCGATAGCGTTCTCGCGCATCATGGAGATACAAAGTTAGCGAGAACGGCGCCAGCAAAGGAGGATGTATGGAAAAGAGAACGCAAAGCTCCCGGGGGACATGCCGATGCGGATGTGACTGCGTCCAGGACGCCGGGCGCGGCGATGCCCGCGGAGAATCTGGCTGTATCGCCGCCTGCACTTTGGATCTCGGCCATTACGGCTCTCACCATTGTTCCCAAGGGCACCGTTGGTTGTGAGCGTTAGTTTATATCCATGAAGCCGCGCAGACAGGGATCGTTTTGGGCCGTAATGACCGCGGCGGTATGCCTACTGCTTCTTTTCCCGGCGGTATTCTATCTCTTCTTTACCGCCGAAGGTTCGCGTTTTGTTCTCAGCCGTCTGCTGGCAGATTATATCAGTCCGGTTGAAACCGGGTCCCTGAAAGCCCGGGGGTCGTTTGTCCGCGGACTGGTCATTCAGGACCCTGAACTGGTTACTTTGAAATGGCTGCCTCCCGGGTCAAAGTTAAAGGCGCAGAGGATAGAAGTTTCACTGGTCTTATTCGGTGAACCGGGGATAAACGTGAGCGTTTATAACGGCAAACTGCTGTTGCCGTGGGGAGATTCTCTGCAATTCTACGGCAGGTCCCGCGCTTCTTTTCTGGACGTCCAGGTTTTTACCGGCAGATTGAGCGTGAATGAGGCGTTCTCGGTATTCTTCCGGGATTCCGAATTGAACAAGGCCACGGGGGCGTTAACGGGTCTGGATTTTCATATCGGCGGGAGTTTGAGAAACCCTTTGCTGGAGGGGACCTTCGTTCTGGAGGACGCCGCCTACAAGAGTTTCAAGGCCTCAGGCTGCAAGGGGAAGGTCTCGTTGATGTTATCGCGCTCCGGCAGCGGGATGGCGGCGCGCGGAAAGATCGATATCGCCGGCGGAACTCTCTACGGAGAGCGCACCGCGAAGATAATGCTGGGAGAAAGCGTCCTTCTTTTTAACGGCCCGTTTCGTTCCCTGTCTTTCGATCTGAAGGGCGAAGCTAAGGTCGAAGACACGCGCATAGAGCTTTCTTTCCGCGGGACGATGGACAAACCGGAATTGAGATTGACGTCGCAGCCGCCGCTTTCGCAGGACCGGCTGCTGCTGATGCTGGCGACAAATAAAAAGTGGCAGAGCACGGAGAGCGCTTTGTCCGGCGGCAGGCTGCCGGCGGAGATGGCCGCGGACTTTCTCGATTTCTTCATTC
>DIEK01000022.1 GCA_002418595.1 Candidatus Omnitrophica bacterium UBA5776
CGGCTATCAATCTGGGCTTCTTCATGCGCAGAGCGAGCAAAGCCTGGCCGACGGTATTATTGATCTTATGCGCCCCGGTATGCAATAGATCTTCCCTTTTCAGGTAAACCCTGCCTATGCCGAGATAACTGCTTAGGCGGGAAGCGAGATAAAGCGGGGTCGGCCTGCCCGCGTATTCTTTGAGATAATAATCCATCTGCTTGCGGAAACCGGGATCGCGGCCGGCGCGCAGGTATTCGTCTTCCAGTTCGCGCAGGGCGCAAACCAGCGTCTCGGGCACGAAGCTTCCCCCGAAATCCCCGAAATGTCCCGTTTTATCAGGTATTTTCATATCATCCTTTTGGTCCGGCATACGCCTTCGTCCGGTTAACACATTTTGTTTAATCTATCACAAACGTAAAATCCGGTAAAGCTATTTATGCCTGGTCACGGCCGCGATGAACGCCGACATTTTACATATGTCTTTCCTGCCCGGGGCGCTCTCCAGGCGGCTGCCCGCGTCCACCCAGTCGGGCCGGATTTTCTTTATCGCGCGCGCGACGTTCCCGGCGTGCAGGCCGCCGGAAAGAAATACCCTGTTCTTTATCTTCAGTCCGGCAAGCATATCCCAGTCAAAGGTCTTCCCTGTCCCGCCTTTGGCTTTAGGAGCGTAGGCGTCGAAAAGAAACGCCCAGATCCCCCTGTATTGCNNCGGAGGCAATTTAAGCCCGAAGGCTTTTATCAATTTGATCCCTTTAAGACCGGCGCAGTATTCCGGAGTTTCTTTCCCGTGCAGTTGCACAGCGTCGAGGGCGCAATCCTTCACCGCTCTCAGGATGCGCGCCTTAGGAGCATCCACGAAAACTCCGACCTTCAATATCTTTTCCGGCAGCGAAGAGATTATACGCGCGGCTTTCGCCGGAGTGATGTAACGCGGGCTTCCGCGGTAGAAAATAAACCCCACCGCGTCGCAACCGGCTTCGACTGCGGCAAGCGCGTCCCGCAAACCGGTTATACCGCAGATCTTGACCAGCGGACGCTTCAACGCTACCACCCCATCACCTCGTTCACTTTGGCGCCGATATCCGCGCTCTCCATAAAAACGGAGCCGATGAGCACCGCGCTCACTCCCAGCACTTTCAGGAAAAGCACGTCGGAACGGCTGCGTATTCCGCTCTCCACCGCCACATTCCTGTCTTTCGGCACAAGGGGATAAAGCCTCTCCGTGGTTTTAATGTCCACTTCCAGGGTGCGCAGATCGCGGTTATTCAATCCCAGCAGGGGAAATTTCAAAGAGACCGCTTTCTTCAAATCCTTTTCTCCGTGCGACTCTATCAGACAGTCCATCCCCAGGCCGGAGGCGATACCGTAGAGCTCGCTCAACTTGTCTTTGGAGAGCAGGTCGGCGATCAGGAGTATAGCGTCGGCCCCCAGCATGCGCGACTCGTAAACCTGATAGGGTTCGAGGAGAAAGTCCTTGCGCAGCACCGGGATCTTGACGCTTCTCTTGATCTCCTGCAGATAAACGGGCGAGCCGTAAAAAAAATCTTCTTCGGTAAGCACGGAAAGCGCCTGGGCGCCGGCCTGTTCGTAAGCAGCGGCTATCTCAACCGGGAAAAACCGTTCCCGTATCACTCCTGCCGAAGGGGAAGCTTTTTTCACCTCGGCGATAAGAGAGATCTCCCTCGGCTTTACTATCGCCTGCCTGAACGGCAAAGGCGGCGGTATATCCTTAAGCCTGGCCTTGACTTCCTCTTCCGGCAGCTGCTCCATAGCCGCAGCCAGCCTTTCTCTCTTGCGCTTTACTATATCTTTCAAGATATCTTTCTTCATTTTTTCTCCTGTTGGGAGGTAAATTCTCTCAAGAGGTTGAACTTTTCCAGCGCCCTGCCTGAATCCAGCGCGCTGACCGCCTTCTGCATCGCTTCCTCCAGGGAAGACGCGGCGTCGGCGGCGTAGATAGCGGCGGCGGCGTTCATCAGCACGGTGTCGCGGTAAGCGCCGGAGGCCCCTTTCAATACATCGAGCATTATAACGGCGTTCGCTGCCGGCCCGTTGCCGGCAATGGAAGAGAGCCCCTGTCTCGAAAACCCCATGTCTTCGGGGGATATCTCGAATTCGCGCAGATTACCGCGGTTGAATTCGCAAACATAAGTGACTCCGCCGATGGTTATTTCGTCCAGCCCGTCGCTGCCGTGCACCGCCAGGACATGGAGTGAACCCAGATTGGCCAGCACCTCGCAGACAAAACAGGTCTTGTCGCGCTCGTAGACGCCTACGAGCTGGTGCCTGGTCCCGGCGGGATTGACCAGAGGCCCGAGGAGATTGAAAATAGTCCTGCCTTTTATCTGCCTGCGGGCGGGCATGGCATACCTGACCGAGGGATGAAAAGCCGGGGCGAAAAGAAAAGCGATCCCGGTCTTCAAGAGACATTCTTTAGTCTGTTCCGGTGAGAGGGAGATGTTGATGCCGCAGGCCTCGAGGATATCGGCGCTGCCGCAGTTGCTGGAAACCGAACGGTTGCCGTGCTTGGCCACGGTGATGCCGCAGCCGGCCGCCACGAAAGCCGCGGCGGTGGAGACGTTGAAAGTCCCTTTCTTGTCCCCGCCCGTGCCGCAGGTGTCCAGCACGTCGGCCCTTCCGGTATGTATTTTCAGGCAATGCCCGCGCATAACTTCTGCGGCGGCCGTGACTTCTTCCACGGTCTCGCGGCCGGACAACGCCCGCAGGAAATCCGCGACGGCATCCGTCCCTTCGGATCCGGACATTATGGTCTCCATCGCCTCCGCCATTTCCGCGGAAGAAAGGACCTTCCCTTCAAGCAGCAGTTGTGTGTATCTTTCTATCATATGGCCAAGAAGTTCTTCAGAAGTTGTTTCCCGCAGCCGGTCAATATCGATTCCGGATGGAACTGCACGCCGTAAACTTTGTATCTCCTGTGCTGCAGCCCCATGATCTCCCCGTCCTTCGTCCTGGCCGTGACCTCCAGGCAGCGGGGCAAGGATGTTTCTTCCACCGCCAGAGAATGATACCTGGTCGCTTCGAACGGATTAGGCAGGCCCTTGAACACCCCTTTGCCGCGGTGATAAATGCGCGAGGTCTTTCCGTGCATGATGGATTTGGCGTGCACTATTCTTCCGCCGAAAACCTGTCCTATGCACTGGTGCCCCAGGCAGACGCCGAGGATAGGTATCCTGCCGGAGAATTCCGAGATCAGGCCGCAGGATATTCCCGCGTCCCGGGGAGCCCCGGGGCCCGGAGAGATGACCAGGCGTTCCGGGCCAAGACGCCGCACTCCCGCGGCATCTATCTTATCGTTCCTGATCACCTTGACCCGGCAGCCGAGATCAGCCAGGTACTGGACTATATTATAGGTGAAGGAATCGTAATTATCTATCATCAAGACCATCTTGCCGCTCCTTGGTAAACGCCCGCCTTTAGATAAAAACCTTTCCGCTGCGGGCGGTTATTCCTTCTGGCGCCGGATCCTGGCGCCCAGGTTCCTGAATTTCTCCTCTATGCCCTCATAACCGCGTTCCAGGTGGTATATCCTTGAAATAGAGGTCTTGCCGCCTGCCACCAGCCCGGCAAGGACCAAAGAAGCCGAAGCGCGCAGGTCTGAGGCCATTACCGGCGCCCCGGAAAGCTTCTTTACTCCTTCCACGATCACGTAAGGCCCTTCACGCTGGATGCGCGCGCCCATGCGGTTAAGCTCGGCAACGTGCATAAATCTGTCCGGATATATTTTTTCGGTTATCACGCTGATACCCGGGGTGACGCACATCAAGCTCATTATCTGCGCCTGCATATCGGTAGGAAAGCCCGGGTAAGGAAGCGTGGTTATGTTGAGCGGTTTCAAATCCTTTTTAAGGGAAGCGCGCACCATATGGTCATGCCGCTGCAGCGAAGCGCCGGACTGGATCAATTTATCGAACATCGCTCCCAGATGCTCCGGCATCACGTTCCTCAGCTTGATATCGCCTTTGGTGATCAAAGCCGCCAGTATGAAAGTCCCGGCCTCTATCCTGTCGGGTATAATCCTGTGTTCGGCTCCGCGCAGGGATTTCACCCCTTCGATCTCTATAACCGGAGTCCCGTGGCCTTTGATTCTGGCGCCCATTTTGATCAGGAACTCCGCCAGGTCCGCCACTTCCGGTTCGCAGGCGGCCGATTCTATCACGGTCTTTCCCGGGGCAAGCACGGCCGCCATCATCACGTTATCGGTGGCCAGCACCGAAGAGCCAAAAACTCCGCCGAGATAAACATACCCGCCTTTCAGCCCGGAGGCGTCGGCGACCACGTAGCCGCCCTGCACGTCGATATCGGCTCCCAGAGCCTGCAGGCCCTTGATATGCAGGTCCACCGGCCGAAGTCCGATGACGCAGCCGCCGGGCAGGGACACTTTCGCCTTCTTGAGCTTGCCGAGCAGCGGGCCGAGGACGCAAAAAGAAGCGCGCATGGTGGAAACCAGCTTATAGTCGGCTACATGCCCGCAATGCTTTGTCGCCAGTATGCGCACCGTGCCTTTATCATATTCGACGTTCTTGCCCAGGGAACGCAATATCTTCAGCATGGTCATGGTATCCCTGAGGTTCGGGACCCTCTTGAGCACGCAGGGTTCGTCGGTAAGCAGGGTTGCCGCCAGTATGGGCAGAACCGAATTCTTGGCCCCGGAAACGCTCACTTCTCCCTTCAGCCTGACCCCGCCTTCTATGATGAGCTTATCCATCTATACTTCTCCTTTAGTAAATTCCGGTTACGGCTAAGGTAACCAAGCCCGTGCACAGAACAATCGAGAGTCGAAAACCGAGATTTAATACAATGGAGATTCTCGATTTTCAAATACCGATAAACAAGTTTTAATATCGGTTACGGTAACGTTAATAAACCGTAACTGTTATACGATAGACGAAACGGGCATCGTAACCGTAACCGCTACAAGATCCAAAACCCGGTAACAACAAAACATTCGGGAATCAACAAACAATCCTGAAATCCGCTTCTATGTTCGCCTGCGGGCTACAACAACCCGTTCTATTCCCGCGTAATCTTTAACGGTATCTTCCACTTTCATCCCGGGCGCGGAAGAAATCAGGGCGCGCACGTCTTGCGCCCGGCCGTATCCTATCTCTACAATCAGCAGGCCGGAAGAAACCAGGCGGCCGGCGCAGCCGGCGCAGATACGGCGGTAAAAATACAGCCCGTCATCACCTCCGCTGAGGGCCTGCCGCGGTTCAAAAAGCACCTCGCGCTGCAAAGACCCCAACTCCCCATCCGGAATATAGGGCGGGTTGGAAACTATGATGTCAAACTTCCCGTCTCCCGGAGGGAATAAATCTGCGTTCAGGAAATCCACCCTGCAGCGGTTGGCGTAGGCGTTTCCCCGCGCCACCTGAAGCGCCGCCGCGGAGATCTCCACGGCGCAGACAGCGCTTCGCGGCAGATAATGGGCCAGGCTGACCGCCACGCACCCGGAACCGGTGCCTATATCGAGGATGCGCAGGCGGGCTCCTGCCTTACCGGCATGCCCCAGGACGGTCTCCACCAGTATCTCGGTCTCCGGCCTGGGAATAAGCACATCGGGAGTGACGCGAAAATCCAACCCCATGAATTCAGTCCTGCCGAGTATGTACTGCAACGGTTCGCCTTTAATACGCCTTCTCAGGACGCCGGCGATCAAACTCCCCTTGTCCTGCGGCAGCTTTTGCCTGCCGCCGGTATAAAGGGATGTCCTGCTGCATCCCAGCAACCCGGTGAATAAAAGTTCCGCTTCGTTCATAGCAAAAAAATGGTCATTCCTGCTTTTCCCTTAGTTTAGCTTCTTTTTCCGCTTTAAGCAATGCCCCGGATATCTCTTCCAATTCCCCCTCCAGCACCGCTTCCAGCCTGTGAACCGTGAAATTGATACGATGATCCGTGACGCGGCGGTCGGGATAATTATAAGTTCGGATCTTCTCGCTTCTCTCTCCGGAACCGATCTGAGAACGCCGTTCGGTAGTTACCTTCTTCCGCTCTTCCTCCTGTTTCTTTTCCAGGATCTTGGCGCGCAGTATCCTCATCGCCTTGTTCTTGTTCTTCAGCTGGGAGCGCTCGTCCTGGCAGGATACCACCACGCCGGTGGGGATATGCGTGATCCTGACGGCGGAATCGGTTTTTTGCATATGCTGGCCGCCGGGGCCGGAGGATCTGTAGGTATCTATCTTCAGGTCTCCCGGGTCTATCGCCATTTCCACGTCTTCCGGTTCCACCAGCACCGCCACCGTAGCCGTGGAGGTGTGTATCCGTCCCTGGGACTCCGTCTCAGGGACGCGCTGCACACGGTGCACCCCGCTCTCAAAACGCATGCACCTATAGGCGCCTTTGCCGCTGATGCTGAAAACGACCTCTTTAATCCCGCCCAGCTCGGTTTCGCTCACCGACATGGGCTCCACTTTCCAGCCCTTGCCGTCGGCGTACTTGTTATACATACGGTAGAGCACCGCCGCGAACAGCGCGGCCTCCATACCGCCGGTGCCCTGGCGGATCTCGACGATGATATCCCTGTCGGCATTGCCGTCCTCTTCCTCCAGCATCGACTGCAAACGCTCTTCAAACCCGGCGAGCTTTTGTTTAAGCGCGTCTTCTTCCCGGTTGACCAGTTCAGCCATCTCCCGGTCTTCGTGCCCGTGCCGCATCTGCTTCAGCTCTTCCAGTTCGGCGGAGAGTTTGCGATGCAAACGCAGCAGCCTCACGGGCTCCTGCAATTCCGCAAGCTCCCTGGCGTATTTACTGCACTTTTCCAGGTCGGAGACGACTTCGTCGCTGGCGAGCAATTCTTCCAGCCGGCGGTAGCGTTCTTCGAGCTTCTCCAGATGCTTCAGCATACGCCTCTCAGGCCTTTTTCCTGCCGTACTTCTTTTCGAACTTGTCTACCCGCCCGGCGGAATCCACGAACTTCTGCTTTCCGGTAAAGAACGGGTGGCATTTCGAGCAGACTTCCACCCGGATGTTTTGTCTGGTGGAACGGGTATGTATGGTGTTGCCGCATGCGCAGACAACCACGCTTTCTTCGTATTTGGGATGTATCTTTTCTTTCATTTCTTCCTTCTCCTTTTTCGTTCGATAACTCCTGCCCCGCGCAACGCGGGGTTCTATTTCTGGTTCATACTGTTTAAAAACTCTTCGTTGTTCTTGGTCTTGGCCAGTTTCTCTATCAGCAGTTCCATAGCCTCCACGTTGCTCAATTCATTAAGCACTTTGCGCAGTATCCAGACCCGCTGAAGTATTTCCGGCTTCAACAGCAGTTCCTCGTGCCTGGTGTTGGAACGCTTTATGTCTATGGCGGGGTATATCCTGCGCTGGAACAGGTTCCTGTCCAGTTGCAGTTCCATATTGCCGGTCCCTTTGAACTCCTCGAAGATCACGTCATCCATGCGGCTGCCGGTGTCCACCAGCGCGGTGGCTATGATAGTGAGGCTCCCTCCCTCCTCGATCGCTCTAGCCGCTCCGAAGAAACGCTTTGGTTTCTGCAGGGCGTTGGAATCGATACCGCCCGACAACACCTTGCCGCTATGCGGCACCACGGAGTTATAGGCGCGGGCCAGACGCGTGATACTGTCCAGCAGGATCACCACGTCCTTCTTGTGCTCGACCAGACGTTTTGCCTTCTCAAGCACTATCTCGGAAACCTGCACGTGCCTCTCCGGCGGCTCGTCGAACGTGGAGGAGATAACCTCCCCCTGGACGTTCCTTTGCATATCGGTGACCTCTTCCGGCCTTTCGTCAATGAGCAAAACGATCAGCACCACGTCCGGGTGATTGCCGGTGATGGAATTGGCCAGACGCTGCAGGAGCACGGTCTTGCCGCTGTAGGGCGGCGCGACTATAAGGCTACGCTGCCCTTTGCCGATGGGGGCCAGCAGGTCTATGACTCGCGTCGATACTTCCTCCGGTTTGCGTTCCAGCATAAATCTTTCATGCGGATAGACCGGGGTCAAATTGTCGAAAAACACCTTGTCCTTGCAGGTTTCCGGGTTCTCGAAATTGACCGCTTCCACCTTCAGCAAGGCGAAATATTTCTCACCTTCCTTCGGGGGGCGTATCTCACCGCTGACCGTATCCCCGGTCTTTAAATCGAATTTTCTTATCTGCGAAGGGGAAATATATATGTCGTCCGGACAGGGCAGATAATTGTAATTCGGTGAACGCAGGAACCCAAACCCCTCCGGCAGTATCTCCAGTATTCCCTCGCCGAACATCAAACCTTCTTTTTCCGCCTGGGCCTGCAGGACCTTGAATATAAGGTCCTGTTTCCTGATGCCGCTGAAGCCGTTTATGTTCAGCTCTTTAGCCAGCTTGTTCAGCTCGGTGATCTTCATCTCTTTCAATTTAGTGATATTCAGTTTCTCCACACTTTCCTCCTTAGTCTCTCAACTTGTCTCCTAGTTTGCTCCAAAGAACCGCTGTTATCTATGATAAAATCGGCCAGGCGCTCCGCTTTCATGACGGAAGGCTGGGCTGCGATTATGCGCGCCACGAGTTCTTTCTTCATTCCCCTGGAGCGCGAGGCGCGTTCCAGGCGCAGCGCCTCGGGCGCTTTAACGAAAACCAGATAATCCACAAACCGGTGCAGGCCGGTCTCCAAAAGCAGGGCCGCGTCCAGGACGATCAGCCCGGAGGCATCCTTGAGCCGCCCGCGGATATCTCTTATGATGTAAGGGTGCGTTATGCCGTTTAACAGGGCGGTTTCCTTACCGCCGTAGAACGCCTCCGCTGCCAGCGCCCTGCGGTTTATGCGGCCGTCCTTTCGGAGTATCCCTTTTCCGAACGCCTTGAGCAGTTTCTCAAAAGCCGGTTTACCGGGCGCTATCACGCTGTGGGCGACGCGGTCGGCATCTATCACTTTCGCCCCGCCTTTTCTGAGCATGGCAGAAATCGCGCTCTTGCCGGAACAGATACCTCCGGTAACGCCTATCACGCAACGTTTACGCGCGGCTGTGAACGCCGCTTTGCAGGATCTTCTCATATAATGAAATATATTCCCCGGCGGACGCCTGCCAGGAGAAACGTTTTTCCATGCCGCGCTCGGCAAGCCGGCGCCATCGGCCGGCATCGGCGTACAAACGCACTGCTTCTTTAATCTTGACGGACAGTTCCCTTGCCGATATGCCGTTCATAACGAAGCCGTTGTCCCCGGACACGGTATCGGCCAGGCCGCCGGTGCTGCTGACCACCGGGACCGTCCCGTAACGCAGGGATATCATCTGGCTCAATCCGCACGGCTCGTAACGCGAAGGCATCAGGAAAATGTCCGAACCGGCGTATATCCTGTGCGCCAGCGCCTCGTCGAACTTCAAATGCAGGGATACCGCGCCGGGACTGCCGGCCGCGGCCTTGCGCAGCAGAGTCTGGTATTTCTCATCACCCGTGCCCAGTATCACGAACTGCATACCTTCAGCCGCCAGTTCCGGCAGAAGCGGAACGATAAGATCGACTCCCTTCTGCTCGGCGAGGCGCGAGACCACCGCCAGAAGCGGCGCCCGGGGATCTTCCCGCAATCCGCATTCCTTCTGCAGGGCCTTTTTGTTCCCCGCCTTGCCTTCCAGTTTTCCCGCGTCGTAGTTAACAATTATCAAGGGGTCGGAGGAAGGGTCCCAGACCGAATAATCCAGACCGTTCAATATGCCGAGCAGATCGGCGGAACGTTTATTCAACAGGCCTTCCAGCCCGCAGCCGAATTCCCTGCCCTGTATCTGGCGGCTGTAAGTAGGACTGACCGTGGTCAGTGCATCGGAGAAAATCAATCCCCCTTTCAAAAGATTGACCTTGCCGTAAAATTCCAGCCCGTCCACAGAGAACATCTCCTCCGGCAGTCCGGTAAAGGGAAAATCCTCCGCCGGAAAGATGCCCTGATAAGCCAGGTTATGTATGGTCAACACCGAAGCGGTTGACCGAAAGAAAGGATTGCGCATCTGTGCAGACTTCAGGTAAACCGGAGCAAGCGACGACTGCCAGTCGTGGCAATGAAGGATGTCCGCCCTGAAGCCGAGCTGTTCGAGCAGCCGCAGGCCGCGGCGGCAGAAAAAAGCGAACCGCTCCAGGTTGTCCGGGTAGTCTCCCTCGGACGAACCGTAGAACCCGTCGCGCAGGAAGTAGCCGTCGTCATGCAGAAAGTAAAAAACCGCCCCGCCTTGCCGGTGAAAAGAAACATCCGGCATTATCCTCTCCGCCCGTCCTCCGGGAACGTTGAGCTTTCCGTAGGCCGGCAGCAGAACTATCACCTCATTACCGGCTTCGCACAATGCCGGGGCAAGCGCACCTGCCACGTCGGCAAGGCCTCCTGTCTTGGCGTAAGGAACGGCTTCCGGCGTGAAGAAAGCTATTTTCATATATCCGTCTCCCGGGAAACAGGAACGTAATCTTCGAGATCGCAGAGATTAGGACCTTTTTTGACGCTCACTTTCAACGGGACCGAAAGCTCCAGCACGTGCCCCATAATCCTCTCCGCTTCCGGAATGAACGTTTCGGCTTCCGCGCGCGGCACGTCGAAAATCAGTTCGTCGTGCACCTGCAGGAGCATGCGCGACCGGAGTCCCCGTTCGGCAATCAAACGCTGGATGGAGATCATCGCCGCCTTGATCAAGTCGCTGGCCGATCCCTGTACCGGGGTATTTACGGCCTTGCGCCTGGCGAACTGTCTGACCGCCATATTCCCGCTGTTTATTTCCGGCAGGTAACGTCTCCTGCCGAGGATCGTGGCAACAAATCCTTCCCTCTCGGCGAAAGCTATACGGCCGTCGATGAATTCCTTCACCCCCGGATAACGCAGGAAATAAGCGTCGATGAAAGACTCCGCTTCCCTTACCGTGATACCGAGGTCCTTACCGAGACCGAATCCGCTCTGCCCGTAAATAATACCGAAGTTCACGCGTTTGGCGGTCTCGCGCATGGCGTCATCCACATCCTTTTCCGGCACGCCGTAGATCAAAGACGCGGTATGAGCGTGGATATCCTTATCTTCGACAAAGGCATTTATCATGCCGCTGTCGCCGGAAAGATGCGCCAGTATGCGCAGCTCTATCTGGGAATAATCGCAGGAAAAAAGCTCGTTCCCGGTTTCCGAAGCCACGAACGCCCTGCGTATCCTGCGCCCGGACTCGCTCCTGACCGGTATGTTCTGCAGATTGGGATCGCTGGAGCTCAAACGCCCGGTCTCGGTGCCGGTTTGGTTAAAACACGTATGTATGCGCAGTGTGGCCTTGTCCGCGAGGTTCAGCAGGGCGTCTACGTAAGTGGACTTCAGCTTGGCGAGCTGGCGGTATTCCAGCAGCATCGCCGGCAGCCTGTGCTCTTCCACGAGCCCGCGCAGGACTTCTTCGTCGGTGGACGGACCGGTCTTGGTCCTCTTACGCACCGGGAGCTTCAGTTTCTCGAACAGCACGACCCGCAACTGCTGCGGCGAGTTGATATTGAAACTGCCGCCGGCGCATTCGTAAATATCGGAGGTGAGCGCGAGAATCTTTTTTTCCATCTCCGAAGAGAGTTCGCGCAGTACCGATACGTCAACCTTGATGCCGTCGGCTTCCATACCGGCGAGGACCTCTGCCAGCGGCATCTCTATTTCTTCAAAAAGCTTAAGCAGTTCCTTCTCCTCCAGCAAGCGCCGCAGGCGGGCGTTCAATCCCTTTATCCCCTCCGTTCCGGAGGCGCTCCCGGGCAATCCCTCGCCGTAGGCGCTATAGATATCATCGAAGGAATAGCCGCCGGAGGAAGGATTCAATAAGTAAGCGGCTATCATGCTGTCGAAACGCATCCCGCGCAAGATTATGCCGCGCGAACGCAGAGTTCCGGCCGCTCTCTTTAAGTCGTGCCCGTATTTGCCCGCTGAGTCCGATTCAAGTATCCGTTTCAGGTTCTCTCCGATCTCGGCCGAGGAGAAAACCATCCCGCAGGCGTAAATCATAAAGTCGCCTGTGTCCAGCGGCCGGATAACAACATCTCCGTTTCCCGCGCAGGCGGCATCGTCTCCGCCGGGAACAGGCTGCTCCTGACCCGCGCCGGGCGTCTCAGGCAGCGTCTTGTGCAAAGAGCGGAACTCAAGCCGGGTGAACAATTCGCGCAATTTGCCGTAGTCGGGTTCTGTTATGCGGCAGGCCTCGGGCTCCAGTTCCACCGGCGCGCTCCCGTCCAGCGTGACCAGTTCCAGATTAAGCCGGATCATATCTCCGCCGGCCGCGACCGCATTTCTGATCTTTTCCTGCTTTATCCGCTCCGGATGGGCTAATATCTCCTCCAGGGAACCGTGCTCTTTCAAGAGGGCGACCGCCGTCTTCTGCCCTATGCCGGGGACACCGGGTATATTGTCGCTCTGATCGCCCATCAGAGCCAGGACCTGCGGAACAAGACAAGGGGAAACTCCGAAGTCTTTTTCTACCGCCGCCGCGTCATAAAGGACGCCGCTGCCTTTATAAGGGTTCAGCACCAGAGTATGCCCGTCCACCAACTGCAAGATATCCTTATCCGGGCTGACGATGACGGTGTTTATGCCTGCCGCCGAAGCTTTTTTACTCAGGGCCGCGAGAAGATCGTCCGCTTCGTATCCTTGCAGCTCGCAGACGCGGAGACGGTAAGCGGATACAGCTTCCCTGATCAAAGACAGCTGCGAAACAAGCCCCTCGGGCATCGGCGGACGCTGTATCTTGTATTCCGCGAATTTCTCGGAACGGAATGTCTTTCGCGAGACGTCGAAACACAGCACGGCAGACTCGGCCTTGCCGGATTTCAACACCTTGTTCAGCATATTGATGAAGCCGTAGACTGCGCCCACAGGCAGCCCGGAAGAAGTGCTTAATCCCTGAAGGGCGTAAAACGCGCGGTAATAAAATGCGGTGGCGTCAAACAAATACAACTGCTCGAATGTCTGCATTATTTAAAGCATTGAGGAAAGGTATGGTAATCCGCAGTCCTTATTGTAAGAGCGTTCTGCGAACCTGCTCAATAAAGGAACTGATCTCCTTATTGGAAGAATCGAGATATTCTGCTACGGTAGCTTCTTTTAATGCGGTCACGTATTCCCCTTTATCGTAACTTTCCTTGGCGCGGGTAAGATAGGTTATCGCCCTGCTCCTGTTGTCCAGCGATTTCTGGTCCTGGCTAAGTTCATCCTCGAACAGGGTCACGGGGGATTGAGAATAATCGGTCTCGTAGAGATCGCTGTCCAGGTCGCTGTATACCGCGGCAGCTGCGGCCGGAGAAGCCTGCAGCATCTCTTTCTGCAGATTGGCCTTGTACCGGGCTTCTATTTTACCGTATGCCTCGGGGTATACGCTTGCTATACCTTCGAGCCTTTTTTGGGCCTTGTCCGCCCAGGGGTCGCCCGGGCCGCCCAGAGTGGCCCTTTTTATCCAGTAAAGAACGGCGTTAATGTAATCGCCCTGCCCTTCATATAAAAGTGCCATGTTGGCGTAGCTGCTCGGGTAATTCGGGGCGACCTCGATAGCGCGCAGGTACATATCCTTTGCCTTTTCCAGCCTGCCGTTGGCTTCATAAAGTATGCCGAGGTCGTTGTAAGCCTCCACGAAATTGGGATTCAGTGAAATGGCCTTCTGGTAACACGCGGAGGCCTGTTCAAGGTTGTTTTCCTTCTGGTACCGCAATCCCTCCAAACGGTAAGCGCGCGCCTGGTCCTGTAACGTAGCCTGAAGCTGACCGCCGGAAAAAGAAACTGCCTGCCCGGGGCCCAAGAACACGAATGCCGCCAGAAAACCCGCGATCCTACAAGTCATCCCGAATCCCCCCGTGTTTTTCATTAAGTTTATACTATATTTGATTTTGCGCAAACGTCAAGAAAAAAAATTTTTATTTGGCGCGCCATATCATAACAACGGCGGCATCTCCAATGCAGGATGCCCGGCTTTCGTGAGGAATTCCAGGAGTTCCTCGATTTTTACCGCCGCCTCTTCATCGGCTATCTTATCGAACAACCCCGGATCGCCGAGCTCTTCGCAGCGCCGGCGCAGGCGTTCGCCGAGCATTTCCTTAAGTTCTCTCGGCATCCAGACCACCCTCTTCAACCCGCCTTCGGCGGAGATGAATTTCCTGCTGGCGATATACAATTTCCCGACCCCGAGGAAACCGGGCGTCTGCACTCCTCCTCCCACCGAACCTGCCAGGGTGGTGAACGTCATTCCGCAAGGGGTCATGCCGATATGGTCCCGGTGAACGACCATCACGCCGTTAGCTTCCGGCAACACGGCCACTATACACTCAAAACACCCGCAGGAGGTCTGCGGGGCGTCCAGCAGAGAATACATGCTTACCTTATCCACGGTTTTGTTGGACTTCAGATAGACGAATTCATTTATATTCCCCCATTGGCCGGCGCGCTCGTCCAGAATCTTGCCTTTGAGAACGGGCTGGTTGGGGCCGGTGGGCGTGATCTCATAAGAGGCCTTGGCGTCCAGCCAGGAATACGCGCCGCACAACCCCAGCCTCTCCGGAGTTACTATGCAGACGTGATTGGGGGCGAAAGACTGGCAGAGCAGACAGGAATAAAAGGTATCCACGCTCTCATCGGTCATCCCGCTTAAACGCTCATCCCTTTCCGCGAAACTCCCGACGGCCGCCGGCAAAAGCTTTTCCACCTCGGACTTTTCGGTATATATCTTCACCTGCACCTTATCCACTATAGCCTGGTATTCCTGGTGCAGCATGGCGTGCAATATGACACCCAGGTGCTTGAGACGGAACCCTTTGGAAAAGGCGTCTTTGGAAACACGTATCCAGTTCATATCGCGCTGGCCGACGTGCATTATACCCATGGCGTAATTCACGAAGCGGTGTATCTGGCGCTCGAGTATGGGCTCAAAATCCTTCTGCATGCGCCTGCCCGCCACCTCCACGATCAAAGCCAGCGGCAGAGACTTACCGCCTTTCGACAGCGCGTCTATATCCGGCCCGTGTATCTCCACTTTACCGTCTTCCACTTCCCGCAGCGGGCTGCTGTGGAGGTACTCGAAAGCCAGACTGCTCTTGCCGCCGAACTCCGCGTGAAGCTGATCCCGCCTGACGCGTTCCCCTTCGAAGGCCGCGGCGTAGGGTACCGGAACGGGGACCTCGGAAACCTTGACCTTTATGCCGCGCGTCTGTATGCAGGCGGATGCGACGGCGGAATAATCACTCTGGCGCACAAGGGCCTCGTAAAGAGTGGTTTCCAGTTTGGGTACCTCGGGAATATCGAGATCGGTAATTATGGGAAACCCCATAGCAAGGGCCCCCAACCCGGTAGCCGTGATAACCTCGTCCACATGGCTTAGAAGAATAACGAAAGCGGGAACCTTCTCTTTTGTATAAGAAAGTATCTCTTTCCACTGTCCGCATTTATGCCCGCCGTAGGTCAGAGGCGCCCTCACCGCCCAGTCCACGGCGTAAATAACGGAAAGATAATCCGTGCCCAGGGGCACTATGTAATTGTCCAATCCAACCGCGATACCTGAATCTGCCAGCTGTTTGAGCATGCTCGCGCCGCCGGCGCTGCCGGCAAGCAGGCTTACGATGCTTTTGGACTGCAGGTCGCGTATCAGGCGCACTGCCGAATCCGCGTCCTTGGCCGGACCGGCGATCACCGCGATACCTGCAATACGGCCGTCAACCAACTGGATGTCGAGAGAACGAAGCAGGTTATCGGAAAGGAACCCGGCCGTTTCAGGCTGAGGGTGCCCCCCTTCAAGATATTGGAAGGACGCGAGCAGTTCCTCGCATAAAAGGACTGCCAGTCCTTTGTTCAGCAGGCCCCCCGCCGCCCCGAGAAAAAGACCGTTGCCGGCCGGATTTCCCGCCGCGAGTTTCTCCGCCTCCGAAATGATGCGGCCGCAGTCGCCCAAAGTGCGCACCTCTTCGTTCAAGAGCGCTTTTATCAAAGGAAGGGAATAATTTGTCCCCGGTAATTCCAGAGCCGTCCCGGCCCCGCGCCCTTTAACCAGCCTCTCGCTTTCCGCGCGCGTCAAAGCCAGGACCGCTTTCGTCCCTTTTTCCCCAAGTTCAGCGATTATGGAAGACATCCGTATTTCTCCCGTGACAAAACGGTCACACGACCGCTTCGGTTTTGCCGGATTCGGCCGCGAGTATCTCATCGGCGGCTCTGATCCCCTGCAGGCGCGCATCTTCCGCGCCCGATTCAGCCGCGGCCTCCCCGCAGGCAAAAACATTATCGACCCCGGCGCGCAGATTCCCGCCGGTTTTTATCCGCCCGTTCTCGATTTCCGCTTCTCCTCCGGCGGCAAAATCCATGCAGGGATTACCGCGCCGGCAAAAGATCACGGAAGCTGCCTCGACTATCTTTCCTCCGCTCAACCTGACCGCTTTCAATTCTTTTCCCTCTCCGATGATCTCTACAATATCCGTTCCTCCGAGGATCTCCGGATTATCACCCGGGAGATGGGAGGATTCGCCGCCTTCTTTCAGCAGCAATTTCACCGTCCTGCCTGCGGAAGAAAAAAGGCCGGCAAGCCTCCGGGAGTCATCGGCCCTGCCGCAAACAACCACGTTGCCGGGTATGGAAAGCCTCCGCCTGATCTCGTCCGCGTCGGAAAGACCGAAGAAAACAAAAACTCCCTCTTTGCCCTTCCCCGGGATATCCAGCGCCGGCTTGCGGCCGCCGGCAACGATAAGATAATCGTAAGCCAACCTGCGGTTGTTCTTCAAATATACCCTCTGCCTGGGAAAATCAATCCCGCTCACCGCGGCGGAACGGGCGAATTCCACGTTATGCCCGGAAAAGAAACCTTCTTCGCATAGCAGAATTTCACGTTTGCTCATTTTCCCTTCCAGGTAATCCGGCAAAAGGTCGCAGTTATACGGCAAATCATCGTCCTGGGCCAAAAGGGTCACTTTCCAGTCCGGCTTCGCCTCTGATAGACGCCGGCAGGCGGCAAAACCGGCATTAGTGGCTCCGATAATCAATACTTGCGGTGTTTTTTGAACAGACATAAATTGGCCCGGGTTATTATATAAATATTGCATATTCTCATTACCTGCCCGCCGCTTCCAGCAGGCGCGGCACTATGGAAAACCATCCCGCAGGCATCAGATGTATGCCGGCGCACATCGGTTTGATCTCCCCGATGAGGCGCGAGAATATTTTCTCCACAGCGTTCTCGTTATCACCGGAGCTCTCGATCTCTTTTATCAGGCGTTCCGGTACGTTCACTCCCGGCACGCGCCGGTTAAGATACCTGGCTGTGCGCGCCGATCTCAACGGCAGTATGCCGGCGAGCACTCTGGAGTCTGAAACCGGCTTTCTGCGCATGAACGCGGCGAAAGATTCCGCGTCGAAAACGGCCTGAGTCTGAAAAAATTCAGCTCCGGCGGCAGCCTTTTTGGCCATCTTCATCAATTCGAGTTCCTGCGGGTCGGCTCCGGGATTGACCACGGCACCGCAAAAGAAATCCGGGGATGCCCCGGACAACGAGCGCCCCCGCATATCCTTGCCCCCGCGCATAGCGGAGAAAACCGACAATAACTGCACGGAATCCAGGTCGAAAACCGGTTTGGCCTCACGATGATCCCCCAATAAAGGATGATCTCCGGTCAACGCCAGGACATTCTTTATCCCCAATGCCGCGGCGGCAAGCAGATCGGACTGCAGGGCAATCCGGTTCCTGTCGCGGCAGGTAAGCTGATATACAGGCTCCAATCCGGCATCCTTCAGCCGCAGGCAAAGCGCCAGCGGACTCTGCCGCATCACCGCCGCGTGCGAATCTGTGACATTGAAAGCGTCCACTCTGCCGCGCATCGAGGACGCGGCCTCAAGCAGCTCTCCGAAATCCCCGCCTTTCTGCGGATTGAGTTCGCAGGTGACCACGAATTCCCCGGCTTTTATTTTCTTCCTTAATACGCTCATTTCTTAAAGATGAGATATACCGCCGCTACGATCAAAGCGAAACCGGCCAGATAATTCCATTTCAGCCGTTCGCCGAGATAAAGAACGGAAAAGACCGTAAAAACCGAGAGAGAAACCACCTCCTGTATCGTCTTCAGCTGCACGGCGGAAAACGCCCGGTAACCGATGCGGTTGGCGGGCACCTGGAAACAGTATTCGGCGAAAGCTATCAGCCAGCTGACCATTATCACCGTGAACAAGGGGGCCTTGGCGTATTTAAGGTGCCCGTACCAGGCAAAGGTCATGAAAATGTTGGATATCAGAAGCAGAACGACGGTCTTCATAATCAGTTCGACGCACCGCGGCCTGATCCTCCTGCGGGCTTTAACAGTGAGCCTGTGGAATTGCTCAGGACAGACGGGCGTAGTTTGCTCATGATTTTGATGATGGGCGGCGCGTGTTCGGCGCCGCCGCAGTGTAAATGCTCAATCATTCCTGGGTTGTTTTTTCTGCATGGATGCCGCTTCAAGGAAATTGCGCATAAGAATGGCGGCGGTCACCGGCCCCACTCCGCCCGGCACCGGGGTTATCCAGGAAGCCCTGGACGCCGCTTCCGCGGTCTCCACGTCACCGACGATCATGCCGTTGCTGCGGTTTATGCCGACGTCTATCACGACCGCTCCTTTCTTGACCCACTTACCTTTGATGATTCCCGCTTTCCCCACAGCCACAACCAGTATCTCGGCCCGCGAGACGTGCTCCTGCAGTTTTCCGGCGCTGTCAGTGCCTATGTGACAGACTGTGACGGTGGCAAGCTTGTCCAAAAGAAGAAGCGCCAGCGGGCGCCCCACTATTTCGCTGTGGCCGATCACTACCGCTTCCCTGCCTTCCAGCCTGACCCCGGACAACTTGATGAGCTCCATCACCGCCGCCGGGGTGCAGGGAACGATACGCGGACGGGGAAAGAACATATGTCCTATATTATACGGATGCATCCCTTCCACGTCCTTCAAAGGGGATATCTCCCTCACCGCCGCCAGGTAATCTATCTCGTTAGGCAGGGGTTTCTGTATAATGATGCCGTTGACCCCGGCGTCGAGGTTGAGCCTGTCGATCAACCCCTTTAAATCTTCCAAGGAGGTCCTGGCTGCCAGTTTATGCAGGCGGTAATCGAATCCCAGGGCAGAGGCGAGCCTGGACTGCATCTGCGTGTAGGATCCGGCTGCGGCATTGTCCCCCACCTGTATGCCCGCCAGGGCGGGACGGAAACCGAGCCGGCCTATCCTGGAACGGATCTCCTCTTTGATACGCTCGGCTATTACGCTACCTTTCAATAATCCCGCAGACGCCATCCTCTATCTCCGTTCTTATCCTCAACATCGACCGCTTCTTGACCGACAATTCCCTGAGCATCCCCCGGGACAACGCCCTGTCGCCGATAATCTTCAAATTTATGCGCACGTTAAAATATGCGCCGCGGAAAGCCGCCTCCAGCATGGCCGCGGCGGTGCCGGTATCGGTGCAAAGATTGGGATTGCCTTTTTTCAGCACCTCGGGGCAGAATTTCATTCCTTCGTAAGAAAGCCGGCAGATAATGAAAGAAATATCCAGTGATCTGCGCATGTCCCTGCCGTTGAAAGCCTCCGCGTCAAGGTCCGCCAGCTCCAGAAAGCGCGCGCGCAGCCTCTCAGCCGCTCCGAGAATCTCCTTCAGGCGCTTCTCGTGCGCGGCGTAAGCTTTCCTGCCGAGCGAGAAATTAAGCACCATGCTTAACAGCGCCGTCCCCATAGCGGCGGCTACCGCTGAGGCGGAACCCCCTCCGGGTACCGCGTTGCCGGCGGCGAGGCAATCGTTGTATTTCTCCAAGCTCTTGCGGCAGTATCTCACCATGATATCGTCAAAGCCCCCTTATCATACCGTTATCGTCCACGTCCATCG
>DIEK01000008.1 GCA_002418595.1 Candidatus Omnitrophica bacterium UBA5776
GCGCGGTATAGACGTCGCGCTGGCAAATAAAGAGGCCCTGGTGATGGCCGGCCGGCGCGTAATGAAGCTCGGCGCGAAGAACAAGGCCCGTATCCTGCCGGTTGACAGCGAACAATCCGCGATATGGCAGTGCCTCTCCTGTAATCCCTCCCGCGGTTTCGAAAGAATATACCTGACGGCGTCCGGCGGCCCTTTACGCGGCATGAGCGTCTCGGATTTGCGCCGCGCCGGGCTTAAAGAGGTCCTGCGCCACCCGCGCTGGAAGATGGGCAGGAAGATCACCGTGGACTCCGCCACGCTGATGAACAAAGGGCTGGAGGTAATAGAAGCGATGCATCTGTTCGGCGCCTCCTGCGACGACATCCGCGTCGTGGTGCACCCCGAAGCGGTGGTGCATTCCATGGTTGAGTTCAGGGACGGCAGTGTCATCGCCCAGCTTTCTATCCCGGATATGCGCATACCAATACAGTACGCTTTTTCCTATCCGGAGAGGTCGGATAATATAGCGGGCAGGCTCGATTTTCCCAGTCTCGGCAGGCTTAATTTCGAGAAGCCGGATTTCAGGCGGTTTCCTTGCCTGGGGCTGGCCTACGCGGCCGCGCGCCGGGGAGGCACACTGCCGGCTGTAATGAACGCCGCGAATGAATCCTGCGTGGCGGCTTTCATCTCCGGCGGAATAGGTTTTATGGACATCCCGGCCGTGGTTTCTTTGGTAATGGAGGCGCACAAAGACCGGGGAGACGGTTCCCTGGAAGCGGTCTTGGAGGCCGACGCCTGGGCCAGACAGAAGGCGGAGTATTTCCTCCGCAGGAGGCGTAAATAAAATATGTTTTCCCTGCTGACTTTCGTTATACTTCTCGGCGTGCTCATCTTCGTGCATGAATCGGGGCATTTTCTGATGGCGAAGCGCGCCGGGGTGAGGGTGGAAAGATTTTCGCTGGGGTTCGGCCCGGTTCTGTTCAGCAGGACGGTCAACGGCACCTTATATTCGCTTTGCGCCGTGCCGCTCGGAGGGTTCGTTAAGATGGCCGGCGACGCGGCCGGGGAGGCGAAAGGCGGCAGGGACGAATATTGTTCCCAGCCGGTGTTCAAACGCGCCTTGATAGTAGCCTGCGGACCCTTTATGAATTATCTTACCGGGATAATCTGTTTCATCCTGGTTTTCTGGATCGGTTATCCGTCTCTCGGCACGAAGGTCGGCCTGGTCTTGGACGGCTACGGGGCGCAGGCGGCCGGCATGCTGAAAGGGGACAGGATAATTTCCATAGACGGGAGCAAGACCCTTTACTGGGAGGATATTCAACGGTTGGTGCGGCTCAAACAGTCTTCCGCTAACGTGCTGGTGGTTGTTGACAGGGACGGGAAGAGCCTTGAACTGGATGTCCGGCTTAAGGCCGGCCCCGAAGCAGGGATAAAGCCCGGGGCCTTCCTTGGGGTTTCTCCCGCGGAAGAAACGGTGATGATAAAACGCGGTTTCCTCGAGTCCGTGCGCCAGGGCGTCCTGCGTTCGGGAGAGTTGACGGTATTGACGTATAAAGCGTTCTGGTGGATGATAACCGGCAGGTTATCGCTGCGGGATTCAGTGACCGGGCCCGTCGGCATATTCGTGATAACCTCCAAGGCGGTCAGCGCCGGGATAAGCGCGGTGTTGAGCCTGGCCGCGGTGCTGAGCCTCAGCCTGGCCATATTCAACCTTCTTCCGTTCCCGGTGCTCGACGGGGGGCATCTGGCGTTCCTTCTGCTGGAAAAACTGCGCGGCCGGCCGCTTTCGGCAAGGGCGGAGAACATTGTCGGTAATGCGGGTATGTATGCCCTTATACTGATGGCGGTGTTCGTGACGTATAACGACGTATTGAGATTCTTCGGTGACAGGATCAAACACTTCTTTCGATGAGCGGCGGTTGCGAAAAGAGGGATAAGATGAAAAGACGCAAGACCAGAACGGTGCGGATCGGCGGGGTGCGGATCGGCGGCAACAACCCGGTGGCGATACAATCCATGACCAAAGTCAGGACCTCTTGCGTCGGCAAGGTCGCCGCTCAACTGCGCCTGTTGGAAAAAGAAGGCTGCGAGATAATCCGCCTTTCCGTCAAGGACGCGGAGGACGCGCTGGCGCTGCGCAGGATAAAACGCCTGACGAAAATGCCGGTGGTGGCCGACATACATTTCGACTGGCGCCTGGCGCTGGAGGCGATACGCAGCGGCGTGGACAAGATCAGAATAAATCCCGGCAATATCAGCGACAGGAAGAATCTGGCGCAGATCGCCGCGGCCGCTCTCTCAGCCGGCGTCGCCGTGCGCCTGGGTATAAATTCAGGGTCTCTGCCGGCCGGGAAAGGGGATACGGTCTCCCGTATGGTAAGAGGGGCTTTGCATTACCTGCGTATCCTTGAGGATGAAGGGTTGTCGCGGATGGTGGTTTCGCTCAAGGCCTCTTCGGCGGGGGAGACCGTCGATGCTTACACCCGGATGTCCTCTTTATGCGATTATCCCCTGCATCTGGGGGTCACCGCCACCGGCCTGCCGGAGCATGGCCTTGTCAAGTCTTCAGTCGCCATAGGGGCATTGCTATTGAACGGGATCGGTGATACAATGAGAGTATCTCTTACAGATACCCCTCAGCAGGAAGTCAGGGCGGCCAAGCTTAGGCTGGAGGCCGTGGGAGCGCGCACCTTCGGCCATGAGGTAATAAGCTGTCCGACATGCGGCAGGTGCGAAGTGGATCTCGCCGGGACGGTCAGGGGGCTTGGGCGGGCGATCTCCGGCATGCCTGTGCACAGAGGCAGGCACCTCAAGATCGCCGTGATGGGTTGCGTGGTAAACGGCCCAGGAGAGGCTTCTGCTGCCGATATAGGCATCGCTTTCGGCAAAAACGAAGGACTGCTTTTCAAATCCGGTAAGCCCTGCGGAAAAGTCAAATACGAAAATTGCCTGCCGGCGCTTTTGTCTGAGATAAAAAAGATGAGCGGATAGTCGGCGCATGGAATAAAAGGATCCGGTTATGTTATGGACGAAGTCATTCATCCCCACTCTTAAAGAGACCCCGCAGGAAGCGGAGTCGGTCAGCCATCAGTTGATGCTGAGGGCGGGATTGATACGCATGCTCGTTTCCGGGGTCTATTCATATTTACCGCTGGGCCTGCGCGTGCTGAACAATATCTGCCGCCTGGTGCGGCGCGAGATGGATCTCGCCGGGGCGGCGGAGCTGCTTTTACCGGCCCTGCAGCCTATAGACCTCTGGACGAGGTCCGGCCGTGAGAAAGATATTGCCGATATTATGATCAGGTTCGTAGACAGGAGAGGCCGTAATATATGCCTCGGTCCGACGCATGAAGAGGTGATTACCGACTTGGTGCGTTCTACCGTGAATTCCTACCGTCAGCTTCCGGTGGTGCTTTACCAGATACAGACCAAATACCGCGACGAGATCCGTCCGCGTTTCGGGGTGGTCCGGTCCTGCGAGTTCATAATGAAAGACGCCTACAGTTTCGACCGCGACGAGGAGGGCCTGGAGAAGAATTACCGTAATATGTATGAAGCTTATCTGCGCATATTCGCTTCCTGCGGTCTGAAGGTAATGGCGGTGGAGGCGGATTCCGGGGTCATGGGAGGCAAGGTGTCGCATGAATTCATGGTGCCGGCGGCCAGCGGAGAGGACAGCGTATTCTGTTGTTCTTGTTGCGAGAAAACATACCCGGCTTCCGGCGAAGAGCGAAAATGTCCGTCATGCGGAGCGGAGATGCAGAAACACGGCACGTTGGAGATCGGGCACATCTTCAAGCTCGGGACCAAATACAGCGCGGCGCTGGGGGCCAATTTCACGGATGAGGACGGTAAACAGCATCCGATAATAATGGGATGTTACGGGATCGGCGTGTCCCGTCTGATGGCCGCCGTGATAGAGCAGAACCACGATCAGGCCGGGATCGTCTGGCCCGGGCACATCAGCCCTTACAAGGTGGTGATCTCCGCGCTGGATATGACCAATCCTGTTATTGCCGCCAAGGCCGGCGAGGTTTACAACGATCTTTCCTCGCGCGGCGTGGAGGTCATTTTGGACGATCGTCAAGAGCGCGCCGGCGTTAAATTCAAGGACGCCGAGCTTCTGGGTTTCCCGCTGCAGATAATTGTCGGTAAAGAGGCGGCAGGCAGCGGCAGGCTGGAGCTGAAGGCGCGCGGAAGCAGCGAGAAAATTTTAGCCGGCAAAGAGGAAATTTATAAAAGGGTGCTGGATTCTTAAGAGGGTTTCTGTTAAAATGGAAGAATGGGGCATAGAAACGCGTTTAAAAACTCTGGTTGAGGAATATTTCGGCGGCCGCGGCCTGGAGATAGTGGAATACTCTTGTCGTGTTGAAGGGCGAAATTTTGCTTTGCGTATACTCGCGGACAGGCGCGAGGGCGGCATAAGCATGTACGAGTGCGCCGGCGCCAACCGGGAACTGGCGTTCGCCATCGACGCGGCATTCGAGGAGGCGGGCGGCCTGGATTATTCCCTGGAGGTATCTTCTCCGGGAGCGGACAGGCCCCTGCGGACCCGCAGCGACTTCTCCAGATGCAGGGGAGCGCTTGTGCATTTCTTTCTCAAAGAGCCTGTTTGCGGTAAAGTGGAGCCGGAAGGCACCTTGAAACAGGTTTGTGAGGAATACGTTGAAACTGAAATCAACGGTAAAGCGGTAAATGTGCCTTTCGGGATCATAAATATGGCAAAACAGGTGTTGAACAGCAATAGGGAGTGATTTGGTATGAGTCAGGAATTGGTTGCTATAATAGAACAGATCGAAAGAGAAAAAGGGATAAAGAAGGAAATCCTGCTGGAAGCCGTGCAGAGCGCTTTAGTCAGCGCGGCGCGCAAAGTGCTGGACGCCGAGCAGGAAGATAATATCACCGTCGAGATAGATCCCAAGAACGGCAGGATAAAGGCCTTCAGGGACGGTAAGGAGATAGACTCCATAGATTTCGGCCGCATCGCGGCATCCACCGCCAGGCAGGTGATCATACAGAAGATCCGGGAGGCTGAAAAGGATGTAATTTTCAGCGAGTTCAACGGCAGGGTGGGAGAGATCGTTTCCGGCACCGTTTACAGGTTCGAGAAAGGCAACATCATCGTAGATCTACTGGGCAAAGCGGAAGGGATACTCCCCAAAAGGGAACAGTCCAGCCGGGAGGAGTTCAAGCAGGGGCAGCGCATCAGGGCCTATGTGGTGGAGGTCAGGAAAGAGACCAAAGGGCCGCAGATCATACTTTCCAGGGCCCATCCCAATATGGTGAAGAAGTTCTTCGAACTGGAGGTCCCGGAGATCTTCGACGGCATAGTGGAGATAAAGTCCATAGCCAGACAGGCCGGGGAACGCACCAAAATTGCCGTCTGGTCCAAGAACGATAAGGTCGATTCCGTGGGCGCCTGCGTGGGCATGCGCGGCAACCGCGTGCGCAACATCGTGAACGAACTCGGCGGGGAAAAGATAGACATAGTCAGGTATAACGAAGACATCCGCGAATACATAAAAGCCGCGCTTTCGCCGGCAAAGATCAGCGAGATCAAACTCGACAAGGAGAATCTGAAAGCGCAGGTCATAGTTGACGACGACCAGTTGTCCCTGGCCATAGGCAAGCACGGCCAGAATGTGCGTCTGGCCTCCAAGCTGATCGGCTGGGAGCTTGATATCCGCACCAAGAGCAGCCTTTTGGAGGGTGAGAACAAAGCGGCGGGAGAGACGAGCGCCCCGGAGGCCGCCGAGACCGCTTCCTCTCAGGTCCAGGCCGGAGACGGAGCGCCGGAGGAGGAAGAAGGGGAGGGACTGAAGTCTCTGCCGGGAGCCGGAGAAAAGACCGTCGCGGTCCTGAAAGAGGCCGGATTCAATTCTCTGAGCGACATAGCCGGGGCTGCGGTGGAGGATCTGGTTAAAGTCAAGGGAATAGGAGAGAAGAAAGCGGAGAAACTCATAACCGAAGCGAAAGGTCTTTTAAATAAATAGAGTTCAGCGTGTTGAACAGAGAGATTTTACCGATATGACCAAAAAGAAAGATATGAAAAAAGAGAAAAGGGAAGAGCCCAGGGATTTGAAGAAAGGCGCCGCCGTTCCCAAGAAGGCCGTCGTAAAAACGCCCGCAGCCAAACCCGCGAAACGCAGCATAAAGAAAAAAGAAGCGCCGCAGGCCGCCGTTAAACCGGCGCGCAAGCGGGTCACCGCTGCGCGTAAGAAGACCGTTCCCGCGGCCGCTTTACCCGCTGCCGTTCCCGCCGCGCCGGCAAAGTCCGGAGAAAACAAACCGCAGGCAACAAAGGCTGTCCCGGAGCATAAAATTGCTGCGGCGCAGGCCCGGCAGCCGGCGGTCAAAGATTAGGTGCCGGTCAAGCCGGTCGCGCCGGCTGAAGAGAAGAAGACCCCGGCTCCCGCACCGGAACCCGTTGCGCAGGTTCAGGAAGAATCGCAAGAAAGAGAACTGTTCCTGGAGATACCTATCGCCGTGAAGGATCTGGCGGTGAAGATGCAGGAAAAACCTTCCGTCCTTCTTAAAAGCCTTATGGATATGAGGATCATGGCGACCATAAACCAGTTGCTCGATGAACCGACGGTTTGCCGGCTCTGCGCGAAATACAGATTCAAGTTCGTTCCGGCCCCGGGCGTGGAAGAAACCGCTCTGGGCATGCACAGCGCGCCGGACAAAAAAGAGCTGTTGAAGCCGCGCGCTCCTATAGTTACGTTTATGGGGCACGTCGACCACGGTAAAACGTCGCTGCTGGACGCCATCAGGAAGACAAAGGTGGCGGATTCGGAGCACGGAGGCATTACCCAGCATATGAGCGCCTACCGCGTGGTGCTGAATAACGGCGAGATAACTTTCATAGATACTCCGGGTCATGAGGCGTTCACCGCGATGCGCGCCCGCGGGGCCGGCGTTACCGACATAGTGGTGCTTGTCGTCGCCGCCGACGACGGGGTTATGCCGCAGACCGTGGAGGCGATAGACCATAGCCGCGCGGCCGGGGTCTCCATTATCGCGGCCCTGAACAAGGTGGACAAGGCCCAGGCCAACCTGGACAGAGTAAAAAAACAATTGGCCGATATGAACCTGTCCCCGGAGGACTGGGGGGGCAAGACCATTACCGTTCCGGTTTCCGCGAAGACCGGTCAGGGCATAGATGATCTGCTGGAGATGATACTTTTGGAAGCGCAGATGCTCGAATTGAAAGCCAATCCCGGCAAGCCTGCGAAAGGCATAGTGCTGGAAGCGGAGCTCAGCAGGCACCGCGGAACAGTCTGCACCCTGCTGGTCCGGGAAGGGACCCTGAACGCCAACGATACCATCATCATCGGTAAGCAATACGGTAAGGTGAAGGCGATGTTCGACGACCACGGCCGCAACGTCCAGTCGGCGCCTCCTTCGTTCCCGGTGGAGATACTCGGGTTGTCCGGTGTGCCGCAGGCCGGCGAACAGTTCTTCGTTGTGCCGGACGAAAAGGCCGCCAGGAACATCGCTTTGAAGAGGCAGGAGGAGGAACGCCTGCGCCAGGTCAAGGCGCCCAAACGTATCAGTCTGGAGGACCTGCACGCCAAGATAAAAGAAGGCATCGTCAAAGAGCTCAAGTTGATCATCAAAGGCGACACCCAGGGTTCGCTGGAAGCGATCAAGGACATCATAGTAAAGACGGCGGTGGATGAGATCAAAATGGAGATAATGCACGCCGGTGTGGGCAACATAAATTCCTCCGATGTGGTGCTGGCGGCGGCCTCCGACGCCCTGGTTATGGGGTTCAATGTTTCCGCGGACGATATGGCCAAGGATATGGCCGCCAGGGAAGGCGTGGACATAAGGATATACAACATAATTTACGAGCTCGGCAACGAGATAAAAGCCGCTCTGGAGGGAATGCTGGAACCGAAACTGAAGAAAATATTCCAGGGCAGGGTGGATGTGCGTAAGGTATTCCGGCTCTCCAGGGGAGGGACGATCGCCGGCTGCATGGTGGTCAAGGGGCGCATACAGAGGAACGCCGCGGCTTCTCTCTTGCGCAACGGAGAACAGGTTTACGAAGGGAAGATCTCTTCGGTGAAGCGTTTCAAGGACGACGTTAAGGAAGTTAACGAAGGATTCGAATGCGGTATCTCACTGGCCGGTTTCGACGCTTTCCAGGAGGGCGACGTCATCGAGACGTACGACATCGAAAGGATCGCCAGAAAACTTTAGCGCTTCTTTAAAAGGCGGCACCTGTTCTATGAAGCAGACTATATTGAGCGGCATACGTCCTACCGGAAAACTCCACCTGGGGCATCTTGTCGGCGCGCTCGCCAACTGGGTTAAGCTCCAGGAAGAATACAGATGTTTCTTTATGGCAGCCGACTGGCACGCCCTGATGGGTGAATATGAAGACCCGTCGCTCATGCCGGGGAACATAATCGATAACGTCGCAGACTGGCTTAGCGCGGGCATCGATCCTTCCAAAAGCAGTGTCTTCATACAGTCCAGGGTCGGACAACACCTCGACCTGAACATGATCCTTTCCTGTTTAGTTCCCCTCGGCTGGCTTGAGCGGTGCCCCACTTACAAAGAGCAGCTGCGGGAAGTGAACACCCGCGACCTCAACACTTACGGTTTTCTCGGTTATCCCGTTCTGCAGGCCGCCGACATACTTCTCTACAAGGCGGACAAAGTGCCGGTCGGGGAGGACCAGCTCCCTCATCTGGAGCTTACCAGGGAGATCGCCCGCAGGTTCAACAGCCTTTACGGTTGCGCGGTATTCCCCGAGCCCGGCGCGCTTCTGACCGACAGCCCGCGCCTGCCCGGCCTGGACGGCAGGAAGATGAGCAAGAGTTACGGCAACGCCGTTTATCTTTCCGACGACGACGCTGTCGTTTCCGCCAAAGTCTCTTCGATGGTTACCGATCCGGCGCGCGTGCGCAGATCGGATAAAGGCCACCCGGAAGTGTGCAGCGTCTTTTCTTATTACTCGGTCTTCTGGCCCGAGAAGGCGCGGGAGACCGCGGACTCCTGCCGGAACGCATCCATAGGGTGCACGGAATGCAAAAAGATGCTCGCCGCGAAACTCGGCGGGATACTCTCCCCTTTGAGGGAGAAAAGGGCGGAACTGTTGAACAGATCCGGGTACATAGAAGACGTGCTCAAGGAAGGCGCCGCCAAGGCCTCGGCAGTCGCCGCGGCCACGCTCGAAGAAACCAGGAGGGCGATGAAGATATGAGCTATAAAGTCAGGCTGGAACTTTTCGAAGGTCCGCTGGACCTGCTGCTTTACCTGGTGAAGAAAGACCATTTGAATATCTACGATATTCCTATCGCCCAGGTCACGGAGCAGTATCTTAAATACCTGGAATTGATGAAGATGCTCGACCTCGGCATAGCCGGGGACTTCCTCGTTATGGCGGCCACGCTGATGGAGATAAAATCCAAGATGCTGCTGCCCGCGGAGCAGGAAGAAGAGCGGCAGGAAGAGCAGGAAGATCCGCGCGCGGAGCTGGTCAGGCGCCTGCTGGAATACGAGAAATTCAAGAAAGTCGCCGACGAGTTGAAGGAGAGGGAAGCGGTCCGGATGAACCTTTTTAAGCGGGCCCGCCCGCTGGAAAAAGAGGAGATATCCTCGGGGGAGGACGTGAAGGGGAGCGGAGAAGGGTATTTCGAGGCCAGTATATTCGATCTGATCAGCGCGTTTTCCAAGGCGATGCAGGAGGTGCCGAAAGAGATGTTCTACGAGGTGATCAAGGATGAATTCACCGTCGAAGACAAAATACATAACATCCTGCATCTCCTGCTCGTGAAACAATCGACCACCCTTTCCGGGCTCTTCGGCCGGGCCAGGAACAAAGTCGAGATAGCGGTCACTTTCCTGGCCATCCTGGAACTGGTGCGCATGAAGGAGATAGTGGCGGTCCAGCGCGGTCTTTTCGAGGAGATAGAGGTGGTCAGGAACAGCGAGAACATAATTCCCTATGACAGAGCAGTCCAGACGGAAAATAATTAGCGCCGGCGTCGAAAGCGGGCAGGCCGAAGTATTCGACAAGATAGAGACGGAAGAGGACGTCGTCATCAACCTTTCCGTGCGGCCGGAGCGCCTGGACGATTTCGTCGGCCAGAAGGAGACGGTTTCCAATCTTAAGGTATGCCTGGCCGCCGCCGCGCAGCGCGGTGAGCCGCTGGAACACGTTCTGCTCTCTGGTCCTCCCGGCCTCGGCAAGACCTCTCTCTCGCGCATAATAGCGCACGAGATGAATTCCAAGATAACCGCCACCTCCGGTCCGGCCATCGAGAGGGCCGGAGACCTGATCGGCATATTGACCAACCTGGAAAAAGGAGATATCCTTTTCATAGACGAGATACACAGGCTTTCCAAAGTGGTAGAAGAGTTTCTTTATCCGGCCATAGAGAATTTTCAGATAGACTTCGTCATCGATAAAGGCCCTTACGCCAAGACCATAAAGTTCAATTTGAAACCGTTCACGTTGATCGGAGCGACCACACGTTCCGGACTGCTTTCCGCTCCGTTACGCAGCAGGTTCGGGATACTCTATCATCTTGATTTCTACGCTCCGGATGAGCTCGCCGCGATAATCAGGCGCTCGGCCGGGATATTGAGCATAGATATATCCGCAGACGCCGCCGGGGAGATGGCGCGCAGGTCGCGCGGCACGCCCAGGATCGCCAACCGTCTGCTGCGCCGGGTAAGGGATTACGCGCAGGTCGAAGGCAGAAACGCCATAGATATCGAACTGGTGCGCAGCGCGCTGGAACGCCTGCGTATAGACCAGGCCGGTCTGGATGAGATGGACCGCAAGGTGCTCAGGATGATCTCCGAGTATTACGGCGGCGGTCCGGTGGGCACCGAATCGCTCGCTGCCAGTCTCAATGAGGAGTCCGACACCATCGCCGATACCGTGGAACCTTATCTGCTCCAGATAGGATTTCTTAAGCGTACCAGCCGCGGCAGGATGATCTCCCGGCAGGCCTGCGAGCATCTCGGGTTGAAATGCCCCGCCGGAGAACAGACCGGTTTTTTTTAGATGAAGATACTTTTGCATATCTGCTGCGCACCTTGCCTGATCTATCCTTTGGAAAGAATGAGAGAGCTCGGTATTGAAGCGTCGGGCGTGTTCTATAATCCCAATATCCACGGCGCGTTGGAATACGGCGCGCGCAGGAAATGTCTGGAGGCATATTCCGGGCCCCGCGGCCTTGAAGTGGAATATCCTGACTACGCCCCGCAGGAGTTCTTCGCGGAGGTCAAGCACGGCGGAACGCCGTCAAGATGCGCGGCCTGTTGGCTGCTGCGTATGCGTTTCACGGCCAGAATGGCCCGCAGCCACGGGATGGATGCCTTTTCCACCACTCTCCTGGTCAGTCCTTATCAGGACCACGAACTGCTGAAGGCGGCGGCCGGACAGGCGGCGGAAGAGGAGAAAGTGGATTTTTATTACGAAGATTTCCGTCCCGGGTTTCGCGGGGCCCGCAGGAGGGCGCGCGAAGACGGATTATATCTGCAGAAATACTGCGGCTGCGTTTATTCGGAGACGGAGAGATACCACGCGAAAATAAAACCCGCGGCGCCGGAGCGCTCCGGGATAACCTCGTAAGACTATGCAGTGGACGGCTAAGGCACTGATATTTTCCGGACTGGCGCTGATATGCCTGGGCGCGCTGCTTTTAGCGGCGCAGAAAATATCGTTTCCGGGCAGGCTCCCGGGAGATATCTATATAAAGAGCGAGAAGTTCTCCTTTTATTTCCCGCTGGCGACCTGCCTGCTCATTAGCCTTGCGGCTTCCCTGCTTTTTCGCATATTTTCACGCAGATGAATAAATTCCCCGGATCGGCGCTGATAATGATAACTGTTTTTTGCTCCGCGGCGGCGCTCTGTCCGGCCGCGGCTCCGGAGCAGAAGGGAAGGGAATACAAACCGCCCTCATCCTGCGAACCCTATATAAGGGTCGCCGTGCTGCGCAATGTCGATTCCATCGGTCTGAAGGTGAACGGAGAATTCCACATTTACGATGCGGCCACGGGCCGCAGATTGTTGCAGGAGAAGAACGCCCGCTGGACCGTAACGTCCGGGCAGAAAGGCATATCCGCTGGCGGGCATCTTTTCTCCGCCGGGGGCATAATCATAAGGTCCCGCGACCGTAACGAGATATACCTTAACGGCAGGCGTTTCCGGGGGGAAATGCGCCTGATCGGTAAAAACGGTTCCCTGTTGGCGGTGAACTATGTGGGGCTGGAAGATTACATAAAAGGGATCTTCATCAGGGAGTCTTCTCACTACTGGCCGCCGGAGGTGCTTAAAGCCGAAGCTATAGTGTTCAGAAGTTTCGCCCTGTATCGGGCGGCTGAGAATTCCTCCAGGGATTACGACGTCACCTGCGACGTTTATTCACAGGTTTACGGGGGGATGACCGCCGAGCGTTATCGCACCAACAAGATGGTCAAGGATACCGAAGGCATGGTGCTGGTTTACGACGGAAGAATATTTCCGGCTTATTACCACTCCGCCTGCGGCGGGCGCACCGAGGACGCCGCGAAGCTCTGGAACATAAATCTTCCCCCTTTGAAAGGCGTGGCCTGCGGCTACTGCGGGGAATCTCCGCATTCACGCTGGAGCAGGACGCTCTCCAATAAAGAAGTTTCTTCAAAACTGCACGCGGAGAGCAGCGTGGGTGTTCCCCAGATAACCGTGATCACCCCCGGCAGCCGGGACGCGTCCGGCCGTATGGAGGAATTGACTTTTTCTTTCGAGGATGGAGGGACCAGGACCATTTCCGCGAAGGAGTTCCGGCAGCTCTTGGGACCGGACGTAATAAAAAGCACCGATTTTGAGGCGCGGCTTTCCGGGGCCGGCATAATCTTTGAAGGCGCCGGATGGGGCCACGGAGTGGGGCTTTGCCAGTGGGGCGCTTATTTTATGGCCAAGCAGGGGGCCTCGTATGCGCAGATACTTTCACATTATTATCCCGGGACGCAGATAGCCGAATTGGGCAGTTTCAAATCCGGCGACAGCAAAGCGGCGGGCGGCAGGCGCTGAAACAACAGATGCAGAGACTTTCCGACTTCAATTTTGAACTGCCGCCCGGGTTAGTGGCGCAATACCCTTTGCACCGGCGCGACAAGGCCAGGCTGCTGGTCCTGGAAAAGAAGAGCGGCAGGGTGGAGCATCGGTCATTCTCGGATCTCCCGGATTATATGGAGAAAAGGGACCTGCTGGTGCTTAACGACAGCAGGGTCGTGCCGGCCCGCATTAAGGCGCGCAGGAGAAGCGGCGGAAAAGCCGAGGTTTTCCTGCTTGAACGCAAGAACGGGCTGGTGTTCCGCGCGCTGCTTAAGCCGGCGCGACTGAAGGCCGGAGAGCGGCTGTTGTTGAGCGACCCGAATATCGTCTGCACGGTCACCGCAAAGGATGAGGTCGCCTTCAGCGGATGCGCGGAGAAGGATATCTACGCCTCCGGAAGCGTCCCGCTCCCTCCATATATAAAAAGAGAACCTTCCGAAGAAGACAGGTTGTATTACCAGACGGTCTTCGCGCGCGAAAACGGTTCGGTGGCGGCTCCGACTGCCGGTCTGCATTTTACTCCGGAGCTTCTGAATACGATAAACGCCGCCGGAGCGCGGACGGCTTACGTGACTCTGCACGTGGGTTACGGAACATTCAAACCGGTCAAATGCGAGGACGTCTCTAGGCACATTATGGAAGAGGAGCGTTACCGTATTGGAGAGGATGCTCTTTTGAGAATAAGAGAGGCCGCGGCTTCCGACGGAAAGATCTTCGCGGTAGGGACTACCAGCCTGCGCGTCCTGGAAACTTACGCTTCTTCAGGGGAAAGAGAAGGGAGGACCGGGCTTTTCATTTACCCGGGATACGATTTTCGCCTGGTCAACCGGCTGGTCACCAATTTTCACCTGCCGAAGACCACTCTGCTTATGCTTGTCTGCGCCTTTGCCGGGACTGAAATGGTACTGGACGCTTACCGGCAGGCGGTGGAACAGAAATATCGTTTTTACAGCTACGGCGACGCGATGCTTATTATTTAGACAAACCGCAGAAATCCCCGGGTTTTGAGCCGGTTATACCTTAGCCAATAGGCAAGTGGACTAAGAAAGCATGGATACTTTTAGACTTATAACTAAGGATACGAGCACCTCCGCCAGAGCCGGCGAGCTGCGCACGCGGCGGGGGAAAATCGAGACCCCCTGTTTTATGCCGGTGGGAACGCAGGGGACGGTGAAATCCATTCTGCCGAGCCAGTTGAGCGGGGCCGGCGCCGGACTGATCCTGGCGAACGCCTATCATCTTTTTTTGCGTCCGGGGCTGGAAGTGATAAAAAAGGCCGGGGGCTTGCATAATTTTATCTCCTGGCCGGGGCCGATATTGACCGACAGCGGCGGCTACCAGTTTTTCAGCCTGGCGCTGCTGCGCAAGATCACCGATGACGGAGTGCGTTTCCAGTCGCACGTGGACGGTATGAAACATTCTTTGAGCCCGGAGGATGTGGTGGATATACAGATGGCGTTGGGCAGCGACATCATGATGCCGCTGGACGAATGCGTCGCTTACCCTGCCTCTCATCGTCAGGCCTTGAACGCGGTGAAGAGAACCGTGCAGTGGGCACGCCGCTCGAAGGAAAGGCACCTCCACTGCTCCGAGGTCTCCGACGACGGCCTGCCGCCCGGACAGTTGTTCGCCATAGTGCAGGGATCCGGGTACAGGGACCTGCGCGAAGAATGCGCCGCCGCGCTGGCCGATACGGGTTTTGACGGCTATGCCGTGGGGGGCGTGTCTGTGGGCGAGCCTAAGGAAGTGATGTATGAGGTAATGGAAATGACGTCCACGCTTCTGCCCGAAGGAAGACCGCGTTATTTGATGGGGATCGGGCTGCCGGAAGACATACTCGAGGGCATAGCCTGCGGGGTGGACATGTTCGACTGCGTGATCCCGACGCGTTACGGCAGGAACGGCAGCGCGTTCACTTCTCTTGGAAAGATCGTGATAAGGAACGCCTCCTATACTTCTGATCTCCGGCCGCTGGACCCGGCCTGCGGCTGTTATACCTGCAGGAATTTCTCCAGGGCTTATTTAAGGCATCTGTTCAATACCGGGGAGATGCTCGGGATGCATCTGCTTTCCCTGCATAACATCAACTTTTATCTCGGCATGATGCGGTCCGCGCGTCAGGCTGTAAATCTCGGCAGGTTCGGCGCTTTTCGCGCGGAGTTCATGGAAAAATACAGGAGAGGCGGGCGTTGAGTATATGCTGCGTATCGATATAGTAACGATCTTCCCGGGAATGTTCGAAGGAGTGCTGGGCGAGTCGATGATAAAAAGGGCCCGGGACAAGAAGAAGGCGCTTATCCGGGCGCATGACCTGCGGGATTATACCCTGGATAAGCACCGCAAGGTGGATGACAGGCCTTTCGGAGGAGGCTCCGGCATGGTCATGTCCCCCGAGCCGATCTTCCGCGCGGTGGAGTCTCTGAAAAAGAACCGCAGGCGCGGCCGGGGAAAAGTGATCCTGCTCGGCCCGCAGGGCAGGAAGCTCGACCAGAAGCTCGCGCTTGAACTGTCGCGGCTCAACTGGATGATATTGATTTGCGGGCATTATGAAGGAGTGGACGAAAGAGTAAGAGAACGCCTGGCGGACGAAGAGATTTCCATCGGTGATTATATCCTCACCGGAGGGGAGTTGCCGGCCATGGTCCTGACGGACTGCGTGGTGCGGCTCATACCCGGAGTTCTCGGCGATAAAAATTCCTTGAATTTTGAGTCATTCGAAGGTAATCTATTAGAGTATGCCCAGTACACCAGACCGGCGGATTTCCGCGGCATGAAAGTCCCGGAAGTCCTCCTGCGCGGGGACCACGGCAGGATAGCCGCCTGGCGCAGGGAGGACAGCCTGCGCAGGACAAGGCAAAAAAGGCCTGACCTGCCGGGCGGGAGCGGCCGGGCTTGACGGTGTGCCCTCCGGGCGGAGTATTCAAAGAATATCCAGGGAGCGGCAACGCTCATAACATCGTCTGACCGGTAATTCCGCGTCCGGATATTTACCCCGCAGGGCGTTTCTCGGCCGTATACGGCGGGAAGGTTTCACGAGGTAAAATCCATTTAGGAGACAGTCCAATGAACAAGATTAAAGCCATCGAACAGAAATTCTCAACCAGAAAAGAATTCCCCGCTTTCCACGTGGGAGATACGGTCAAGGTTTTCGTGAGGATACCGGAAGCGCCCGATAAATTCCGCCTGCACCCATACGAAGGCATCGTGATCGCCCGGAAAGGCAGCGGGGTCAACGAGACCTTCACCGTAAGAAAGGTCTCGTTCGGAGAAGGGATAGAAAGGGTTTTCCCTCTGGGGACATCGGCGATAGAAAAGATCGAAGTGATACGTTCCGGCAAGGTCAAAAGGGCCAAACTTTATTATCTGCGCAGTAAGATCGGCAAACGCGCCACCAAGATAGATTCAAAAGAAGACAAGGGCGCGCAAAAGGCGTAACGGCGGCATTCACTATATCCTGTTCCGGCAAGCATGGAACCCGGTTCCCAATTGGAGAATAGAGAAGGATTACTTTATTACGAACGAGAGCTTGAAGCCGCAGGTTGCCGGTTGATAATCGGCATTGACGAAGCCGGGCGCGGGCCGTTGGCAGGCCCGGTGGTAGCCGCGGCCGCAGCCCTGCGGGATTTCTCTTTTTCCAACCGCATAGATGATTCCAAGAAACTTACCCCCCGACAGCGCGATGCCGCTTTCCTGGAGATCACAAGGAAGGCCGACTACGGAATAGGCATCATAAACGAACAGATAATAGACAGCGTCAACATACTTGAAGCCAGCAAGCTGGCCATGCAGGAGGCCCTCAACGATCTTCTGGCGCGCAGGAAAAGGCCTTTGCCGGAGGCGCACGCTCTGGTGGACGGGGATATGCGGATATCGCTGCCGATCCCGCATACCTGCGTAATCAGGGGGGATTCCAGGTCTTTCAGTATAGCCTGCGCTTCCATTATCGCGAAAGTCACCAGGGACAGGATCATGGCTATATACGACTCGGTCTATCCCCAGTATGGTTTTTCCAGGCACAAGGGATACCCCACCGAGGCGCACCGGAGCGCGATCGGCCGCTGCGGACCTTCTTTAATACACCGCAGGAGTTTCGCCGGTGTCTAGGCCCGGCTCCGCCGCCGAAGAGGCCGCGGAGGCATTCCTGCGGCGGAAAGGCTACCGCATACTGCGGAGGAATTACCGTTGTCCCGCGGGGGAGATCGACATAGTAGCCAGAGAAAAAAAGGCGTTTTGTTTTGTGGAGGTCAAATCCCGCAACAGCGACGCCTGCGGCAGTCCGGCGGAAGCGGTCACGCCGGAAAAAAGCNNTGACGGAGATTATGCCGGGTCGCGGCCTGGTATCTCTCGGAATCCGGGTATGAGGACGCGATCTCGCGTTTCGACGTGGTCGCCGTCATGTATGAAGGGGCCGGTCCGGAAATAGAGCTTTACAAAGACGCTTTTGAATGCGAGGAGAGGTAAATTGTTAAAAATACCTGGGTTTAACCGGAGCGGCGTCCCTATAGCGAAGATAGCTTCCCGTTTGGGTATAAAAGGGAAATATCTCGTTCCCCACGGGAGGTATATCGCCAAGATAGAGCCGGAGATACTTCTGCACCGGAGGCCGCGGGCGCGCGGAAGTAAATATATACTGGTAACCGCGATAAC
>DIEK01000011.1:0-2754 GCA_002418595.1 Candidatus Omnitrophica bacterium UBA5776
GGCAGCGCCGGCGGCAACAAAACCGGCATCGCGGGCGGCGGGGCGTCGTTCCCCGCGGCCTGCGGTATTCTTCTGGGATGTCTTTTTCTGCTTTGCGGTATGTCCGCCAAGCCGCCCGCCAAAGTAGCCATACGCACTCTCAAGAACGGCGATTACCAGCTACTGGTCTGCGGAAGGCCTTACGTGGTGAAAGGAGTCTGTTACAACCCGGTTCCCATCGGGCAGGGATCGGATTACGCATGGTGGCAGGATACAAATAAACCCTGGCTTACAGACGGCAGGATGATGAAAGCGATGGGAGTGAATACCATCCGTTTATACGAGCCGGCAGACGACGCCGCCG
Source organism: Candidatus Omnitrophica bacterium UBA5776 (assembly GCA_002418595.1). Taxonomy (GTDB): domain Bacteria; phylum Omnitrophota; class Gorgyraeia; order Gygaellales; family Profunditerraquicolaceae; genus Undivivens; species Undivivens industriae. Next base: position 344 of record DIEK01000011.1, read on the forward strand.
AGGTGAAGGCGGTCTTGAACGATCTTTACAAGTTTTACAATATACGGGTGATCATGGGCAACTGGCTCGGGTTCTGGGAGTACCCGGGTCCTTTCTACGGAGACCAGGATTTTCGCGACAAGGTCAAAGAGAAAGTGCTCGAAATGGTGCGCACGTATAAAGACGAACCGGGCATACTTTTCTGGCTGCTGGGCAACGAGAATAATTATTCTTTCTCCGGGCAGATAAATCCCTGGAGCACCGACGAGATAGATAAAGAGCCGGACCCGATAAAACAAAGGGCCATGCGCGCCAGGATATATTACACATTCGTTAACGAACTGGCGCAGGAGATACACAAGATAGATCCGTACCACCCGGTGGCGCTCGGCAACGGCGAACTTGTCGGGCTGGAGTGCGCGGCTAATTATTGTCCCGACGTCGATCTGCTGGGGTGCATAATCTACAGAGGAAAGACTTTCGGGAACCTGTTTAATTCTCTTAAGGCGACTTTCGATAAACCGGTGGTGTTGACCGAATTCGGCGCCGATAGCTACGATTCCTACCGCAACAGGGAAGATCAGGATATGCAGGCGTTTTTCCTTGAATCGCAGTGGAGGCAGATATACCAGAATCTTGCCGGCAGCCGCGAGGGCACGGGCAACTGCCTCGGCGGGGTAATGTTCGAGTGGACAGACGAGTGGTGGAAGAATAACCCGAATTCCCCGGCCACCTGGACGGTGCAAGACACTCAGCCGCGCTGGTCGAATGGGAGTTATTATTTCGACATAAAGGCCAAAGACAGCCTGAACATGAACGAGGAATGGTTCGGGATCGTGGCGCTTTCTCCGAACGATAAAGGATCGGGATTGGACTTGCGCATCCCGCGCAAGGCTTATTATGTGGTGAGGGAATTCTGGAAAAGGCCGCGGAGCAACAGGGAGATACAGAAAGAACCGTTGGAAAAGAATACCGCGGGAAGCGGCCTCAAAGGACTGCCGATCAAGGATCTGATCAAACAATGTCCGTTGGAAGACGGGAAGAAATAATGGGAAAAACACTAATATATAATACGATTTTTCCGGTAATACTCCTGCTCGCCGCGTTTGTTCCTTTCAGGCAGGCTTGTCCGGCGGAGCCGGATATCTGCGCAGCGTGCCTTAAGGACGCCCTTTCCTCCGGCAAGAACGATAACACACCCTCCTCGGACGCCTTCCCGGCAGCTCTGCAGAAATTGCGGGAATGTTATTATTCCTCCGGCAGATACGGCGAGTTCGTTTCCGCCCTTAAGACAATCGCGGCGAAGAACAAAGAGCTGGCCGGATGGGCTTATTATTATACCGGAGCTGCCAGATACGACCAGTTGGCGGCTCTCCAGGCGGATAAGAAATGGGACGAATATTTCTCCAGCGGAGATACTTACCGGCGCGAGGCCGTGGAATACGCACAAAAGGCGGTGAAATCGGCTGTCGGGAGAGGGGCCCTGCCGGTATATTCGAGACTTTTATTATGGCAGACCCTGCGCGAGAACCAGGATGAGGCGGCCGCAGCGGCGCTTCAGGAACTATTGTCTGCCGTGCGTGAATACGCTTCATCGGAAGGCGCCGACCCCGGGGCGGTGAAGGACGCGGCGGACGGGTTGGCAGCCGCCGGAGAAAAGATGAAGGCCGGGGGGCTCTACAAGCTTTACATCGAAAGAAAGGCTTCCGATGGAGCCGGGCTGGAAGAGATCCGCGCTCTCGCCGAGCAATTCATGGAAGAGGGGAATTCACTGTCTTCGGAACCGGCTTACGACGCTTACTCGGAAGGGCTGCTGCGAAGCCCCGCGTATTCCAAAGAAGAGAAGATAGCCGCGCTCCTCGACATCGCCGGAAAGTTCGTCTACAAAGACAGCGGCTTCTGCGACCCGGAATATGCCGAGAAGCTCTTTGCCATGGCCGAATCACTTGCCGGCAAGGACGGTTTCGCGGAAGACCAACTTTATACCAGGGCGTGGAATCTTGAGAAGAGCCGTTCGTTCGAAGCGGCCGCGGAACGTTACGCCGGGCTGGCCGAGAAGTTTCCCGCTGGCAAGTACGCCGATGAGGCGGTGTTCAAAGCAGGCGCGATAAGGATATACGCTCTTAGAGATACCGAGGGCGGGAAGCGGTATCTGCAGAAGCTCGCGGATTCCGGCAGACAAAACCTTTACGTTGTGTCCTCCATTTACCACTTAGCCTTGTTGCTGCAGTGGGAAGGCGATTCGTCGCGCGCCGCCGAATATTATAACGCGCTGATCGGGCTTGCCGGTAAACATTACGAGGAAGAGGTCGATCTCTCCAGGGCCAGAATGGCGGAATTGGCCGGCAATAAACCGATAGAATACAATCTGAGGACTTTTCTTGAGCTTTCCTTCCGTTCGGAGAATGCCGTGTATAATATGTCCAGGCTGG
>DIEK01000011.1:2759-13431 GCA_002418595.1 Candidatus Omnitrophica bacterium UBA5776
CCCGGAAAAAGTATTTCCGTCGCGGCATCGGCGCATACCGCCGAAAGCGGCTGCATGCCGGTAAAACTTTCTTTTCTCTGGTCCGGGCAGACCGGTAAAGACTCCAAGTTGTCCGCCGACAATGCCGGTTTCTCCGCCGTTTACCGGGAACCGGGCAGCCGCGTCGTCGGCTCCGTGGCGCTGCATCCTTCCGGGACCATAGACCGTTCTTTCGTGATCATTGACGTGCGTTAAGCGCACCCCTCCGGCGCCTCTTGCGCGTAACCGGTGTCAACGCAAAGAGATGTATCCCGGCCATCGCGACAATAAACTTTTTTTAACTTGACTTGAATGGTATTTGGTAGTATAAAATTAAATAAAAATACCTTTCGGAAAGGGTTCTGACAACCTGGAAAGGCTGCCTGCAATGCTTTCTGTGGACTTGCACAGGGAAGATTACTCTGAAAAGGAAAAGCGCAATATTGAGATCCTCGAGATCTTGAGAAGGCGCGGCCCCATCAGTCGTCCGGACATCTCCAAAGAGATGGGGATCAACGTCGTTACGATTTCCAATTACATAGACGATTATATAAAACGCGGCCTGGTTTACGAGAAAGAGCTTGATATCTCTGAAGGCGGCCGCAGGCCGGCTTTGCTGGAGCTTAATTCTCAATCCGGTTATATCATCGGCGTCGGGCTCAACTTGTTGAACATGGTCGGGCTGTTGGTGGATATGAAGGGCAACATCGTTACCAAGACGCAGATAGCCAGCCCGCGCTCGTCGGTGAAAGACGTTACCGAGGCGGTGCTGGAGATAATCCGCGAGATATTGAGACGTTCCAAGTCGTATGTCCCGGCGATCAAGGGGATAGGCGTCGGCATCGCGGGGCTGGTGAACAAGAAAGACGGCAGCATACACTGGCCGCAGAGGGTGGATCATTCCTACGCCTACGTTTCCGTGGACCTGCCGCTGCGGGAAATAAGCGAGAAGGAATTCGACCTGCCGGTGCTGATAGAGAACGACGCCACCGCGGCCTGTTTCGGTGAGAACTGGCTTAACCTCGGGCGCGGTTACAGAAACATCATTTATATGTTCTCCGGCGTCGGATGCGGAATCGTCATAAACGGCGAGATCTATACCGGGTCCAACGGATACGCCGGAGAAGTCTCCATATATAATTATTCCAAGGATTCCGTTTTTAATTGTGAAGCAGGAGATCCGTGTTTTCTCAAACGTTGGGAAATGGACCTGGGTATCACGGCTGAACTCAATAAACTGCTTAAGGCCGACAAGAAGGCGGAGACGGAGTTTTTGAAGACCGCCGGCTGCGGGCTCGAAGACGCCGGCCTGAAGAACATTTTTGCCGCCGCGAAAGCCGGCGATAAATCTGCGCGCAAAGCGCTGGACGGCGCCGCGGTCAAACTCGGCATAAAGATCGCATCTCTGGTCAATCTGTTGAACCCCCAGGTGGTCATCATAGGCGGCGGCATGGAAGAAGCCGGGGAGGACTTTTTGAATGAGGTAACCCAGACGGTGAAACAATGGGCGTTCCGGCAGGTGAGCGATAACCTGAAGATCGTTTATTCTCAACTGCGGGAGAACTCCGTGGCCTCCGGCGCGGCGAGTCTCGTAATGCAGAAAGTATTCGCGAGAATACTATAGGAGGCGGGTTGGAAGGCAAACTGAAGATAGTGTTGGTAGCGGTTACCGTAATCCTTGCGGCCAGCTTTTTCGTTAATCTCAGGCTTCTCGGTATAAAAAGGTCGCTTGAGATGGAACGGGATTCTCTCAAGCAGGAAATCGCCGCCTTGAATAAGAAAATAGAAGAGGGCATTGCCGAGAGGAAGAAGCTGCAGGATCGCGTCCAGGAGCTCGGCGCCGCCAACGATCAGCTTACCCGCGAAAAAGACGAGTTGAGCCAGCAGTGCAAGATGCTGATGGAGGCCAGGGACAGCCTCACCCAGCAGCTTCAGCAGGCTAACGAGAACCTGGAGCGGGAAGTAAAGATGCGCGCTTATTTCGAGGGGCGGCTCGGCGAGTCGCAGAATGAGAACGGACGCTTGAAGAATAAGAATTCAGAACTTGAGATAGTGCTGAAGGACAGCCTCGCCAAGATAGAAAAACTGAAAAAACAGCTGCATTTCGCCAGATTGAGCGCGACCGTTCCCCCGGCCCCTTCCACGAACGGGAATGCCGTGGAACTGCCTCCTATTTCCGTCTCTCCCCAATCGCAGAAGTATCTCGAAGAGACGTCTCCCCGCATCGGGAAAGTGGTGTCCGTCAATAAAGAGAACAATTTCGCGGTCATAAACCTCGGCGCCAATTCCGGGATAAGAGTCGGCGATTCCTTTTCCGTGCGCAGGGGGCGCAACAGCATCGCTACCCTTAAAGTCATACAGACCAGAAATTCTGTGGCTGCCTGCGATATCGTCAGTCAGGCCATCCCTCTGAAGATCGGTGACCAGATAGCCCAATAAGAAGCTTTATCCGTCTATTGTTATGGTGAGGTCCAGCAATAAATCATCACAGACTATTTCCATCAAGGATGTCGCCAAACGGTGCGGAGTATCCATTACCACCGTCTCCCGCGTTATAAATAAGATCCCCACCGTCAAAGACGAGAACCGCCGGAAAGTCCTCAAAGCCGTCAGGGAACTCGATTTTCACCCTTCCGTTCTGGCACAGCGTCTTGCGACCGGGCACAGCAATGTCGTCGCCCTGGTGATACCGCGATATGAAGGGATCTTTTACTCTTTCTACGCCTTGGAACTGATCCGCGGCATCGGGGCGTTGTGCGAGGCTTTCAAGCTCGACCTGCTGCTGCATTTGACGTCGGGAGGGACGCCCCTGAATATCAAGGGGGTCGGCGGATTTATCTTCGCGGATATCATCGGCAATCGCAGACAGCTTGAGGACGCGTTCAACAGTAAATTGCCGGTGGTGGTGATCAATAATTATATAGACGATATGGACGTCAACTGTATTGCCGTGGACAACGAAGGAGGGGCGGAAAAAGCGGTGGATTACCTGATAAATCTGGGGCACCGCAAGATCGCCCATATAACCGGAGACCTCGCAACCCAGGCTGCGTCGCTGCGTTATAACGGGTATAAAGACGCGCTGCGCAAGAATGGCCTGCCGCTGAACGAAGAATATGTTTTTCAGACGGATTATTCCCGTGGCCGGGCGAGGGAAGCCGCGGAGAAGCTTATGGCGCTGGCAGAACCGGTGAGCGCGGTGTTCGTGGCCTCCGATTCCATGGCTCTGGAAGTGATGGCCGTGGTAAGAGAAAGAGGCGGGAAGATACCCGACGATCTGTCTATCGTGGGATTCGACGATAACCCTTCGGGGCTCTACGGTCCGGTTGCCCTGACCACCATAAAGCAGCCATTGATACAAATGGCGCAGGAGAGCATTAAAGAACTGAACAGTCTTATGAGCAGCCGCGAGCCTATGCCCGCCAAGAAGATATTCCTGCCGACGGAATTGATCATCAGAGAATCCTGCCGGCCTCTGCCCGTTCAGTTACAATAGATTGTATGCGGCAATAAACTGCATACAAGATGTAGTATTCTATTGACACGTTTTTGCTGCAGTGTTATAGTGATACCCTCAACTTGTCGTTCTCGCGCAGGGTCGGGTCCATAACGCCGTTTGGAATTAGGACGGCCGGTCAGGAACAGAATAATGGGAGGTGTGGAAATGGCGTTTCAGCTGTCGGAGAATTCTCTCAGGGTCCTGGAAAGGCGTTATCTCAAGAAAGATACCGAGGGGAAGGTCGTGGAAACCCCGGAAGAGATGTTCAGGCGCGTGGCGCGCGCCATCGCTTCCGCGGAGAAGGCTTATGGAAAGACTGATAAAGACATAACCGCGCTGGAGAATTCGTTCTACAACATGATGACCTCCCTGGAATTTTTGCCCAATTCTCCGTGCCTGATGAACGCCGGCAGGGAACTGGGGCAGTTGAGCGCCTGTTTTACCCTTCCCATAGAAGACTCGATGGAATCGATTTTTGAGACCCTTAAGGCCACCGCCATAATCCATAAATCAGGCGGCGGGACGGGATTCTCTTTTTCCCGCCTGCGTCCGAAGAATGCCGTAGTGAAAACCACCGGCGGGGTCGCTTCCGGACCGGTTTCCTTTATGAGGGTTTACGACGCCGCAACCGAGGCCGTAAAACAAGGCGGGACCAGACGCGGCGCCAACATGGGCATTTTGCGGGTCGATCATCCCGATATCCTGGAATTCATCTGCTGTAAGGAGAATAACAGGGAGATAAATAATTTCAACATCTCGGTGGCGATCACCGACGAATTCATGAGAAAAGTGGAGAGCGGAGAGAATTATGATCTCATAGATCCGTACACCAAAAAGTCCGTCTCCAGCGTTAATGCCGGTGAGGTATTCGATCTGATAGTAAAGCAGGCGCATAAAAACGGCGAACCCGGAATAATCTTTATAGACCGCATAAATCAGCATAACCCCACTCCTGCCCTCGGCATGATGGAAAGCACCAATCCCTGCGGAGAACAGCCGCTTTTGCCCTATGAAAGTTGCGATCTGGGGTCGATCAACCTCGCCGTTATGTCCCGGAAGTCCTCTTCGGGTGCGCTTGAAGTGGACTGGGAACGCCTCAGGAGCGCCGTCAGACTGGGAGTGCATTTCCTCGATAATCTTATAGACGTTAACCGTTTTCCTCTCCAGGCGATCGAGAAGGCCACCAAACAGACGCGCAAAGTCGGTCTCGGCGTGATGGGTTGGGCTACGTTACTGGTGCGGCTCGGCCTATCATACGATTCGCAGGATGCCGTGGATCTGGCGGAGAAGGTGATGTCTTTCATCCTCGAGGAATCGTTGTCCAAGTCGCAGGAACTGGCGGCCTCAAAAGGCGTATTCCCGTCCTTTAAAGGCAGCATTTACGACTCGACCGGCAAAAACGGCAAGAGATTGCGCAACGCCACATTGACGACAATAGCGCCCACCGGGACCATAAGCATCATCGCCGGTCCGTGTTCTTCCGGTATAGAGCCGATGTTCGCAGTGGCTTATTACCGCAACGTTATGGACAACGACAAGCTCTTCGAAGTGGACCCGCTTTTCGAGGAGACCGCGCGGAAACGCGGTTTCTACAGCAAAGAACTTATGGAGGAAGTCGCCGCGCATTCTTCCCTGCGCGACGTCAAGGGGATACCGGAGGACGTGAAAAGGATCTTTGTTACCGCGCATGATATATCCCCGGAATGGCACGTGCGTATGCAGGCGGCATTTCAGAAGTTCGTGCATAACGCCACTTCGAAGACCATAAATTTTCCGCATGAAGCCGAAGTGGAATCGGTGCGTAAGGCCTATCTTCTGGCTTTCGAGCTTGGCTGTAAAGGGATTACAATTTACCGGGACGGCAGCAGGGAAGAACAGGTGTTGAACGTGGGCGGGAGGGACGGCGGCAAGGCCGGCCGCGACATAACGGCAGACCAGTCCTGCGAAGCGGAAGGGATAGCGCCGCGCCCCAGGCCGGAAGTCATCCAGGGAACCACCACTAAAGTGGCCACCGGATGCGGGAATCTTTACGTGACGATCAATATAGACCGGGACGGCAGGCCGTTCGAGCTGTTCACCCAAATGGGGAAGGCTGGCGGGTGCGCTTCCTCGCAGCTGGAAGCGGTCGGCAGACTGGTTTCTCTGGCTTTCCGTTCCGGCATAGAGGTTAAAGCTATTATAGAACAGTTGAGAAATATTCGTTGTCCCAGCCCTTCCTGGGAGAAAGGCCAGAGGATTTTTTCCTGCGCCGACGCCATCGCCCGGGTGGTCGAAAAGCGCCTTACGGCAGAGGTCGTGGGTTCGGCGGTTACGGCCGGAGAAACGGAATCCTTCATTAAGCATTCATGTGAAGAGGACGTTCAGTCCGGCGATAAGCCCCGGGGTGAGATCGTGGGCGTTTGCCCGGATTGCGGCGGCGCGCTCTGGCATGAGGAGGGATGCATGAAATGCCAGGCTTGCGGTTTTTCCAAGTGCTAAAAAGCCGGATGGCCTGACAATAGGCGCATTTCTTGATGCCGTGGACAACTCTGTATCGGAGCTGTCCACGGCATTATTGCTTGCGAGCGCGGACCAATCCCCTGCATAAATATATGAAAAGTGATTATGATGTTATAGTCGTCGGTGCCGGGCATGCCGGTATAGAGGCCGCCCTGGCGGTTTCCCGCATGGGCCGCCGGTGTCTTATGCTGACGCTGGATCCCGGCAATACCGGGTTGATGAGCTGCAACCCCGCCATCGGCGGAGTCGGGAAAGGCCAACTGGTCAGGGAAATCGACGCGCTCGGCGGAGAAATGGGCAAAGCGGCAGACGCCTGCGGCATACAATTCCGCGTGCTCAACGCTTCCAAAGGTCCGGCCGTGCAGTCGTCGCGCGCCCAGATCGATAAAGAAGAATACCGCGGGTATATGTGTTCGGCAGTGAAGAACCAGGAGGGGCTTGAGGTGAAGGCGGACGAGGCGTCCGGACTTTTGCTTGTTTCCGGAGGATGCCGCGGCGTTCGCACCGCCTCCGGCGCCGAGATCACAGCCGGGTCCGTGGTCCTCTGCTTGGGGACATTCCCTGAGGGGACTATCCATATAGGACTGCGTAGTTTTCCCGGCGGCCGCATCAACGAGCCGGCTTCGGCGGGATTAACCGCTTCTTTGCGCTCGGCGGGGCTCAAGACGTTGCGTTTCAAGACCGGGACCTGCCCCAGGCTAAGACGTTCAAGCATAGATTATTCATCTTTGACCGCGCAGGAGGGGGATCCCGTGTCCAGACCGTTTTCCTTTTCTTCCGCCTCGATACGGCGCCGGCAGGTCCCCTGTTACATAACTTATACCAATTCCGATACGCACAGTATCATACGCGGGAATCTTGACCGCTCCCCTCTTTATACCGGCCGCATACACGCCGCGGGGGTGAGATATTGTCCTTCCATAGAGGACAAGATAGTGAGGTTCGCATCCAAGGAACGCCACCAGGTTTTTCTGGAACCTGAAGGGATGGAGAGCGAAGAGATATATCCGAACGGCCTTTCGACCAGCCTGCCGGAGGACGTGCAGCTGCTGATGCTGCATTCCGTCCAGGGACTGGAAAAAGCGGAAATCGTTAGACCCGGTTACGGGATAGAGCATACCGTGGTGGACCCGACGCAGCTTTACCCCACGCTTGAAGCGAAAGACATCCCCGGACTTTTCCTGGCCGGGCAGATAAACGGCACCACCGGCTACGAGGAGGCGGCCGGCCAGGGTATTATTGCCGGTATCAACGCCGCCTTGAAGGCGGGAGGAGGAAGACCTTTCATCCTTGACCGGGCCGGCAGTTATATCGGCGTGCTTATCGACGATTTAGTTACCAAGGGAACCCCGGAGCCGTACCGTATGTTTACCTCCCGTGTGGAATACAGGCTGATATTAAGAGAGGATAATGCCGATATCAGGCTGTCGGCGGAAGGGCACAGGCTCGGTTTGGTGCCGAAGGATGCTTTTATGCGCGCGAAAGAACGAGCGGAGGCTTTGCTTTCGGCTCCCGCGATACTGAGCCGCCGGCGCGTCAATCCTTCGGCCGGCAACCGAGAACTGTTCCGGAAAAAAGGGCTGGGTCCGCTGGAAAAAAGCGTATCGGCGGATGTTTTGTTGAGAAGACCGGGAGCGGATTTCACGCTCCTGAAAGAAATAGGGGTGGACATTTCCGCCGTTCCGCCCTCGGCGCGCGGGCTTATCGAGACCGAAATCAAATACGCAGGATTCATAAAAAGGCAGGAAGCCGAAGTCCAGCGTTTCCGCAATCTGGAGAAAATCAACCTCCCCGGTAGTATCGATTACCGCCTTATCTGCGGGATCTCCCGTGAGATCAGCGAGAAACTCAGCTTTTTCAGGCCGGTCAATCTCGGCCAGGCCTCCCGGATATCGGGAGTAACTCCGGCGGCGGTGTCCCTGATCATGATTTATTTGAGAAAATTAAGCCTTGCGGAGAAAGAAAAGACCGAAGCAAGACACGAAAGAAAAGGGGCCCGGCTTGGATAAAGAATACGCCGGATTGAAGGAATTCGCGTTGTTCTGGGGAGCCGATCTTTTCGGGGTGGCGGATATCTCCGGCAGCGAGGAAATATACGGAGAGTCCCCGTCGATAAAGATAAGGCTGCCGAGGGCGGTATGCCTGGGAGCGGCGCTGTCTTCGGCCGTGCTGGGAGAAATCGAGCGGCATCCCACAAAACTGTATTTTCATCATTACCGCAGCGTGAATATCCTGCTTGATCAGCTTTCGCTGCGTATCTGTCGTTACCTGGAAAACAAAGGTCGGCGGGCCGTGCCGATCCCCGCTTCGCAGATCGTGGATTGGGAAAAACAGCGCGGCCATCTCTCGCATAAAAGCGTTGCCGCCGCCGCCGGTTTGGGATGGATAGGAAGGAATAACCTGCTGGTAACTGAGAAATTCGGCAGCCGGGTCAGGCTCGCCACCGTGCTTACCGATATGCTTCTTCCGGCGGACGGGCCAGGCGGGGAGGGATGCGGTTCCTGCCGTGCCTGCGTGAGTCTTTGTCCGGCCGGAGCGATCAAGGAATCGCCGGCTGAATTCGACCACATCAAATGTTTCGAGAAACTCAAGGAATTCCAGAAGGCCAGGCTGGCGGATCAGTATATTTGCGGTATCTGCGTCAGGCATTGCAAAGGTGCCGGGGAAGCGCGGGATTGTGCCATACAGGGATTGTGCCATACGGGATTGACCTGACAAATGGCGGATGTTATAATATACAAATTATAAAAGATGAAAGCGGAGATAGAAGGCTGGATACGGGAACGTATTAAAAGCGCGGGGGCCAAAGGGGCGCTGGTAGGTTTAAGCGGGGGAATAGACTCTTCCGTGGCTGCCGCCCTGTTATGTTCCTCCCTCGGCAGAAAACGGGTTCTGGCTTTGATACTGCCCGCGCACAGCTCGCGTCAGGACGCGGAGGACGCGGGGTTGGTAGTTTCCAGATTCCGTCTGCGGTCGTTGACGGTGGATATCTCCAGGATATACGACCTTTTGCTGAGAAAAATGCTTCTTCCTCCGGGGTTAAGCGCCGCGAAGAAGCGCGAGAAGACCGCCGGGGCCAATCTGAAATCGAGGCTCAGGATGTCCGTCTTTTATTATTACGCGAACCGTCTGAATTATCTGGTGTGCGGGACCGGCAATCGTTCCGAGATAATGACGGGTTATTTCACCAAATACGGGGACGGCGCCGCCGATATCCTTCCTCTCGGCGGGCTTCTGAAGCGTCAGGTGAGATCGCTGGCGGAGGAACTGGGGGTGCCAAGGCGTATAATAGATAAGCCCCCCAGCGCCGGGCTTTGGCCGGGACAGACGGATGAGGCGGAAATGGGAGTGACTTACGGAGAGATCGACGCAGTCCTCTCGGGTACCGCCGGAAGGAATAAAAAGTTTTGCGGCGGGAAGACGGCATCGCGTATTCATAAAATGCGGTCGTTGTCCGAACATAAAAGAATGCCGGCCGCGGTTTTTATCCCTTCCGGGGGCGGCAAGCCGAATGCCGGGGAGCTTCATTAGAGGTATAAGCCGGGGCGGATTGCTGCCGGCGGACAACCATTACAGAGAAGAGGTGCGCATGGACGAGATACTTGAAATACTCGAAAAAGACGGCAGGGCTACGGTGGAAGATATCTCCAGGATGCTGCGCAGAAAACCGGGAGCCGTGCGCAAGGCCATAAAAAAATACGAAAAAGACGGGATAATCTTGAGTTACAAGGCCGTGATCAACAAAGAAATGGTCAAGTATAAGAATTCCGGGGTCCGCGCCTTGATAGAGGTCAACATCACCCCTCAGAAAGACCTGGGATTCGACAAGATAGCCGAGAGGATCTATTCTTTCCCGGAGGTCGGCAGCTGTTATCTCATTTCCGGCACCTACGACCTGCTGTTGATAATCGAGGGAAGGGACCTGCACACGGTCTCCAAGTTTGTCTCGGAAAAACTCGCGCCGATGGAAAATATCCGAGGCGTGGTAACTCATTTTCTGCTGAAGAAATATAAAGAGGATGGGATGGTGTTGAAACAGGCGCAGGAGAACGAGCGTATCCCCATATCGTATTAAGCGTATCGTAACTGAAAAGGAGCGGCGGTGTCTGTTAAAAACGGCGGAAGCCGGGGATTATCGAAAAAAGTTGAAGAAATGCAGCCTTCCGGGATCAGGGTTTTTTTCGACCTTGTGCTGGGAATGAAAGACGTTATTTCCCTCGGTGTGGGCGAACCGGATTTCGTCACGCCCTGGCAGATAAGGGAAGCCGGGATATACTCTCTGGAAAACGGTTCCACTTCCTATACCTCGAATAAAGGGCTGGTTAAACTGCGTATGGGGCTGCAGCATTATTTGAAAAAGAGATACGGTTTGTCCTATGCGCATGAAGACCGGATACTCGTCACGGTAGGCGTGAGCCAGGGCGTGGACCTGGCCTTGCGCGCGCTGATCAATCCCGGCGACAGGATTATCATCCCGGCGCCGGCATACGTCTGTTACGCCCCCCTTGCCGAACTGGCGGGTGGGAAGGCGGTTTGTATCGATACCTCGCGCGACGGTTTCAAGCTCACCCCGCGCGCGCTGGAATCCGCTCTGCGCGTCCCGGCCAAGGCGTTACTGTTGAATTACCCATGCAATCCCACAGGGGTTTCCTATAC
>DIEK01000003.1 GCA_002418595.1 Candidatus Omnitrophica bacterium UBA5776
ATTGCCGCCTGCCTGGATGGAACCGCTGACGGTGATATCGCCGGTAATCGCGGTATCCACGGTTACCCCGCCGCTGGTCACAAAATCACCGTTAAAACCGACGGTGGTCGCGGAGTCGATATCCAGAGAGGCGATATCGGCGTCGTTTAAGGTTACGGCTCCCCCGGCGGAGATCGTGAGATTATTTGCGCCGGTCAAGGGGCCGAGGGTTACGGTGCCTGCGCCTGCGGTAGTATCTATATCGATCGCTTGAGCCAGCGTCGTGAGGCCCACGCCGGAAGTATTGACGGTTTCAATCTTTAAATCACCGTTGAGTACCAATTGTTTGGCAGTAACCACCAAATCCTCAAGTCTATATGTCCTTCCCATTATACCAATATCAACAATGCCATTAGTTGCAGATAGCGTTAAGTCGAGAGATGTTCCGACATTGATGCTGTCAACCTCGCCGTTAAGACGTATATCCCCTTGATTAGATGTAAGCCCGACACCGGAAGCCCATATACCGATATCTCCTTCTATGATCAGACTCCCCAACGTGGTAACGTCCCCTTTAAGAATCGTGCCGTTATTTGTCGCACTAACATGTATGGAACCCAAGTTATTTACTACGTTATCTTCGACCTGGAATGTGTTTGCTATCACGGTCACCACAGGCGCGTTAAGAGCGACAGTCGTAACGCTGGATGAATCAATCGTTATAGAGGAGGACGGATTTGTATCACTAGTATTTGTGGTGAAGGTCAAAGAATTACCTGCATTAAGGTCAGCGGCAACCGTAATTCCATTCGCATTAGTGGTTACGTTAAAGGAGGCGTCCAGAAGCGCCGTTACAGCATAATCCAGCGTAAAACTCTTGGCAGAGGTCATGCTCACATCTCTGACATTATTTATGGCGCCATTCAAATCTATAGTGTCCCCGGCGGTCACGGTCAGATTGTGCCCCTGTCCGTTAACCGCGTTAAGAAGAACGCTCCGCGCCGAATCCAGTGTTACATCCGACCCCAGCACGACATTGGTCGCCCCGCTTAAGTCAATGTCTTCTCCCGAGATATCGCCGTTAACATCTATAGTGTGATTCAAAGTAGTAGTCCCGCTTGAGGTGATAGTCAAATCCTCAAGCTGAACGCTATCACCCACGGAATTCCCCAAGGTTACGTCGCCGCTGCCGGCGGCAAGAGTCAGGGAATCGGTGTTGGGCAAGGTGGCGTTGACGGTGCCGGAGATGTAAATATCGGCATTGGCGGCGGCGGTGCTGATGGTGCGGACGCCGCTAATGACTACATTATCATTGATCTCGATGGCGCCGGCAGAGGTTATATCCGCGGAAATGGTGGTTGTCCCGCCGGAGCCGTTTATGGTCAGGCTCCCCACGCTCACCGCTCCGCCGAAACTGGTATCATTGGCGCTAATAATCAAAGAGGTTGGGTCGTCAGAACTTCCGATGGTACTTGAAAAAACGGCGTCTGCGGCATTAACGGCCAGGGAAAAAGCGCCGGAGACGTCTCCGGAGAAGGTAACGCTGTCGTTAAGGCTGGTAATAACGGAGTCGGCGCCAAGGGTAACACCCCTGGTAAAAGTTATGCTGCCTCCGGCAATAATATCGGCGGAAGTAGTGAGAGCGCCTGTTTTATCCGCGCCAAAGATCACCGACCCCGAACCTGTCTGTATATCGGCGCCTGCGGCGATCGTAGTCGCGTTGGTCGAATCTATACTGATGTTGCCGGTTGTGGCTATTATCGGTTTGTTTATCGTTAGGGTATCTCCGGCGTCTATATTCACATTCCCGGTGCCGCTGTCGAGAGCGGCGCCGATAATGACCGCGCCCGTCTGATCTATGACAATGCCGCCCCCGACGGTCGTAATCGTGCCGCCGGTATTATCGAAGGTGGTCCCCGCGGAAGTAAAACTCCCTCCCCGGGTATTTATCGCGGCGCCGATAGTGATCCCGGCTGAATGACCGCTAAGGTCCACCGCGCCGCCGTTGGTGGTGATCGTGCCCAAGGCGCCGCTGGTAAAAGATGTCCCATTCGAATCAAAGGTGCCGCCGTTCAAAGCAACGGAATTGTTGAGTGTAACCGTCCCTGTCGCGTTTAAATTCAAACTTCCGGAGCCGGAGAAATGTACGGCGGTATCGAGCGTTATATTATTTTCCGCAGTCAAGGTAAGGCTATGGGCGGTCGTATTGGTTAAAGCCTTGCCCGGGGCGTTGAGCGTAATATTGCCCGCGCTTGCGACGCTGCCGCTTACCGTGGTAATAATGGTATCTCCATTAGCAAGATGCCCGATCAAGGTATCGATATCTATCTGCGACGTGGCGCGGGCGGAATCATCCGCCCAATTGTCACCGGTCCAGAGGGTATCGTCAACGCCGGCGTCATTGATGGTAATGTCCGTAGGGTCTATCAATAACAATCCGGCTTTACCGCGAGGAGCGCTTCTGTCGATAATGCCGTTGACTTCCACATATTTCTGTCCGCTGAACTCTACAAAACCGCCGTCGCCGGAGTTATCCCCGCCTCTGACCGCGATTTGGGCGGTAGGAGCCATCAACGCGCTGTCGGGAGAGAAAACCACCACCCTGCCGCCGTTGCCGTTTACGCCGGCATTCGCGGTAGTAGCGCTATGCGTCCCTAATGCCACAGTCTTAGCGGCGCGCAATTCAACATTACCGCCGCCGCCCGCGCCAAGACCGTCGGCTTTTACGATCCCGAACTGACCGACTTTTTCTCCGCGTATTTCGATTGTGCCGCCCTTAGCTCCGCTCTCAACCGCGCTTGCGTCAAGAATACCCGTATTCTGTATTATTCCTTCGCTATTGGAGACCAGGACGATCTTACCGCCCTTGTTTACCATAGAGCCGGCCTTGACCACGCCGGACTGATTGATCAATTTGCTGAAGACGTCCTGGGCTGCTTCGGTTTCGATATAGACCTTGCCGCCGTTGGCGTTTATCTCGCCGACATTGTCCACCCCGAACTCGACCTTCTTACCTTCTTTATCGTAAACGTTGTCCAGGACCTTGCCGTCAACGGCGACCTGAATCAATCCTTCGCTGTCGGCGTTCAGAGTTACTTTACTGCCGCTGACCAGATTCACCGTGCCGAGACCGGCATTGATCACGCCTTCATTCCTCACCGCGCCGCCGGCCAAAGTAACACCCATCGGCCCAGTTGCGTTGATCTCTCCCAGATTGGTGATCAGTCCGGCGTCGGCTCCGCCCTGCTCCAGCAGATAGTCACCGTTTATGAAATCCTGTATGGACATGTTGAGGGTGGAAACCAACAAGCCGGCCACGTTGATCTGCGCTCCGGAACCGAAAAGGATACCGCTGGGGTTGAGCAGGAAAACATTACAGTTGGCGGTGAGTGAACCTTGTATATTGGAGAGCGCGCCGGTGATATCGCGGTGCAAAATCACCGCGGAGGCCTCTTGGGCGATGTTGTTGACGCTGTTGGCGGCGCCGATATTGAAACCTCCGCTCCAGTCTATCCAGGTCTTGGCGGAGCCGGTAGCCACGGTCATATTCGTGCCGTCGGAAGTAATAGCGGCATTGCCGGCCTGAACCACGGCCCCGGCGGGGAGATCTCCGGCGAACGCGGCTGTATGACAATTCGTAAGCGCCAGCAATGCGGATACGATGACCACAACTGCCTTATTCATTTTTATATACCGGCCTTGAGCTCTCATTTTTCCCCCTGCCATCGGTTTAATGTAAATGCTGAAAGATGATATGAATAATGACAAATCGCAGATCACGCCGGCCCGCGCATTACCAGTCGTACTGCATCCCGAAATGCACCCTGCTGTTGGAATCGTCGCTGGGCTTTTCTTTGCCTAACGGGAACCCGAAATCTATGCGGGCGCGCAGATGCTCATACAGGTCGAAACGGAAACCGAAACCGGCGCCGACCAGGAATTTCTCGTTAACCTCGCCTACCCTCGGCTTGTTAATATAACCTTTACCGGCGTCAATGAAACCAACCACCTGCACGGCATCGATAATCCTGGTGTGTTTCTTATCGAACGGGACTTTCAATATGGATGGAAGCAGGAAAGGCGGCATACGCAGTTCCACGGTATTGATCCAGCCGTAATCCGCCAGATACTCGTTCTCCTGGAAGCCTCGGACGCTGTCCGCGCCGCCGAGCGTCATCTGCGCTCCGCTGACAAGCGCGAAAGGCGTGTACTGACCTTTAAAGGAATTGATCAGCCACATCGAACCGGGCAGCCTGGTGACCCTGGAAACGGAACCGGTATATTTCTGGAACTCCCCGCCGGCGTCAATACGGCTGGCATCCACATCATGCTTATCCATGGAACCAAGAAACTCCGGTATGCCGAAATGGGCTTCGGTGACCAGACCGGTGCGGCCCAGATTGTCTTTTTCCTCAAAATTTATGCCGGCTTTCAGGATACGTAATTCATCATTAGACGTCAACCCTTCCATAATATCGTTGTGAACGCTTAAAGAATCAAATCCGGCGGTAAGGTTGCTGGTCAAGGTCAGGCTGGAACCTGAATCCTCATCAACGAATTCTTTATCGAGCCAGGGATGACTGACGTATAACCCCCAAAGTTCCGCATGGCCGGTGGGAGAAAGCCCGGGAACGGCAAACTGTCCCCCGATGTCGGCTTTCGAATAAGCTACATAAGCTCCGGCGCGGGTGTTGTATTTAGATACAGGCATATCATAAACCGCGCTCCCGCTATAGACCTCTGTTTTGCTGTTGGCAATAAACCTCAAGGAAAGGATATCATCGTTGCCTAAGAGATTGGTATTCCTGTAACCCAGCCCCCAGCGGTTGAGACTGGTGTATCTGGTGCCGCGGTTATTTAGCTCCGCGGAGAAATGATGCGGAGATCTTTCGTTTTCCACCTTCAGCAGGATATCCGAGGTCTCCGCAGTGGCGCCGGGAGACAACACCGCTCGCACGGTGCGGTCGGGCTGTTTGTTTATCTGTTTCAGAGAAGATTCTATCCTGGCGGAATTGAGTATCTGGCCTTTCTCCACAAGGAACCTGCGCCTGATGACCTCCGGTTTGCTGTATTTCGGCTTCTCCACCGTGATCTCGCCTACCCTGCCTTCCACCACGGTGAATTCAACGGTATTATTGCTTATTTCCTGCGGCGGCAGGTAAGCCAGGCTGACTAAGTACCCCTTCTTGCGGTAAAGCGCGGTAATATCGTCGGCGGCTTTCTTCAGATCGCTCATCGAAAGCTCTTTGCTTTGATATTTAACCAGTACCTTTTCCAGCTCCTCCGCGCTAAAAAGCCGGGCTCCGCTTACCACGAATTTCTTTATCATGGTCTTGGGTTCGGGAGGAGCAAGCATTGCCTTGACTTCAGGCACCACTTCCGCGATCTTTTCCAGCACCTTCTTCTGCTGTTCGATCAATTCGGCCTGTCCGGACACGGTCTTCTCCAACCGGTCCACCTTTGTCCGTAAAGACTGGATTCAGCCTTCAGGCCGGAAGAATTCTCCTGACTTAAACTCTCATCCTGGGCGTAAACCGGTATCCCGTATGAGAGAAAGTTAATAAGAACAAGGCACGAGATTATCTTCCTGGCGATTTTTCTGATCTTCATTCGGCTCCTATGGAACTATATATTCAAGAATACTTATTTTTGCCTGCGCGCTTTTTCAGCTAATGCCGCATCTTTCCTGGCTTTCGCCTCCGCGGCTTTTCTTTCTTTTTCCGCGGCGGCGGCCCGTTTTCTCGCGTCAAGATCGGCACGCTGCGCCGCGAGTCTGGCTTCCCGTTCTTTTCTCAGATGCTCCTGTCTTGCGGCCGCGTCTTTTTCGACTTGGATCCTTTTCTCTTCTTTTTGACGGGCAAGTTCTTCTTTGCGCTCCTGCGCGGCCCGCTGTTTAGCTTCGGCTTCCTGTCTCTGCAGGGCGAGTTTATCTTCACGCTCTTTTTGCAGTTGTTCGCGCCTGGCAGCCGCTTCTTTTTCTTTGGCTTCGTCAGCGGCGCGTTTCTGCGAAAGTTTTTGCTCGCGTTCCCTGCGCAGTTCTTCTTTTTGCTGTTGCGCCTGTTCTTCACGCACTTCCGCGGCGGCTGCCGCCTCCACGCGTTTTTGCTCTTTTTGCTTCAAAAGCTCTTCTTTGCGCTCCTGCGCGGCCCGCTGTTTGGCCTCGGCTTCCTGTTTCTGTAAGGCGAGTGCATCTTCGCGCTCTTTTTGCAGTTGTTCACGCCTGACAGCCGCTTCCTTTGCTCTAACTTCGTCAGCGGCGCGTTTCTGCGAAAGTTTTTGCTCGCGTTCCCTGCGCAGTTCTTCTTTTTGCTGTTGCGCCTGTTCTTCACGGACTTCCGCGGCGGCTGCGGCTTCCACGCGTTTCTGCTCTTTTTGCTTTAAAAGCTCTTCTTTGCGCTCCTGCGCGGCCCGCTGTTTAGATTCGGCTTCCTGTTTCTGCAGGGCGAGTTTATCTTCACGCTCCTTGCGCAACTGCTCTTGCTTATCAGCTAACTCCTGCTTTCTAACTTCGTCAGCGGCGCGTTTTTCCGATAACTGCTGCTCCCGCTGCTGCCTAAGCTCTTCTTTGCTCTGCGCTTCCTGCAGGCGTTTTGCTTCCAGCGCGGCTGACGCCTCGGCTCGTTTCTGCTCTTTTTGCTTCAAAAGCTCTTCTTTACGCTCCTGCGCTTCCCGGCTCTTTTTTTCCGCCGCGGCCTTCTTTTCAGCAATCTTAAGCCTGCGCTCGTTCTTCGCCATTGCCGCGCGCGTCTGCTTTTTTTCCTTCAAAAGGGCCTTTTTCTCGGCTTTGTCGCGCGATACGTCCAGGGCGTGATTATAAGAAGCTATTGCTTCCTCATGCTTCT
>DIEK01000018.1 GCA_002418595.1 Candidatus Omnitrophica bacterium UBA5776
GCCATCTCGCGCACGCTGGCATCGCGGTCCAGCAGGCAGACTTCCGTAAATGTCCGGCCGCCGGCGACCTTCTTGGACACCTTGAAATGCCTATCCGCGAAAGAGGCTATCTGCGGCAGGTGCGTGATCAGTATGACCTGGCGGTCAGAAGAAAGCTCTTTCAATTTCCGTCCGGTAACCGCGCCCAGCCGCCCGCCGATCTGCGCGTCTATCTCATCGAAAATCAGGACCGGCACGGTGTCCACTTTTGTCAGGGCCTTCTTGAGCGCGAGCATCAGCCTGGCCGCTTCTCCGGAAGAGACTATCTCCGCCAGGGGTTTAAGCGCCTCGCCCGTGTTGGGACTGATATAAAAAACAACGCTGTCGGCTCCCTCGGCGGTCAAGGGCGCCGCCTCCAGCCGGCATTCGAAACGAGCGCCGGCTATCCCCAATTCCGAAAGTTCTTTTTCGATCGTATCTTTCAGGAACTGAGCGGTTTTCTTACGCAGGCGGGTGATCCTGGCGGCGACCGCGCGGAGTTCCTTTTCCAACCTCTCGAACTCCGCCCGCAGTGAGGCGTCGTTATGTTCCAGGTCCGCCAGCAGGCCGTATTTCTCCTTCGCGGAACTGTAAGCCTTTTGCGCGTCATCAAGACCCGGGCCGTATTTTCTGAGGATATCCTCGTATATATCGCAATTCCTGTTGATGCGGGCCGCCTCGTCGGGGTCGAAAGAAAGTCCGTCCTTATATTGAGCGAGCCGGCTGGAGAACTCCTCCGCCTCGTTCTGGAGGCGTTCAAGTGACCGCGCCAGCTCCTCCGTGGAGGCATCTATGCGGTTAAGGCGGCGCATGGGGACGAAAGCGCCGGAAAGAGCGCGGCCGACGCCGCCGTCGTCATTCTCGAAAAGCGCCAGCAAGGCGTTGACCTCCTCGAAAAGCTTCTCCGCGTTGTTAAGCTGGAGCTGTTTCCTACGGGTCTCTTCGTAAACTGCCGGATCAAGAGGGACCTGCTCCAGCTCTTTTATCTGGTGCCCGAGGAAATCCAGGTCGCGCTCGCGGGACTGTCTAGCCAGCGCTATCTCTTCAAGCCCGGCGGCTGTCTGCCTGTATCCGGCAAATATCTCCCGGTATTCATCCTTGAGTGAAGCGAAATCTATGAGCCGGTCCAGGATGGAGAGGTGCGCGCCGGCGGAAAGTATCAATTGGTGGTCGTGCGCGCCGTGGAAATCCACCAGGTTGTTCCCGAGAGCCTTAAGCTGGGAAACGGTGACGGAGCGCCCGTTGATCTTCACCTTTTTGCGGCCGTCGGAGGATTGCTCCCGATATATGATCAACCGGGGATCTTCCTCCCCGGGAAGGAATTCGGCCACGAGAGGGTCGTTCCTTAATTCCGGGGACACGATATCGAAAACCGCCTCCACAGCGCAGGGTAACGCAATATCGCGTATCTGCGACTGGCCGAGCGTCTCCCCCAGGGCGAAACGCAAAGCGTCTATAATTATGGATTTTCCGGCTCCGGTCTCCCCGGTGAGAATGTTCAAGGCCGCGTCGAACTCGAGGGAGAGCTCGTCGATCAGACCGAAATTGCGGATATTCATCTGCGTGATCATCTGCCTGTTACCTTTGAAATAATCCCAACCGCCCGGTACCCCAGATTATACGGCGTTAAATAAGCCGGGACAACCATTTTTACGTCCTAAAACCTCGCCAGCAATGTCGTCAAACAGCCGCGCCGGTCGGTTCCGCTGCCGGTAAAATCCGTATCCTGGCCGAAAGAATCCAGGCGTTCGAACTTGCGCCCTGCGGAACCGGCCTTGAACATCGCCGTCAGAGCGCTCTTCGTCATCCCGCTTAGATTGGTGGAGACGAACAGGCAGCCGCCCGGCTCAAGGACCTTTATCGCCGAAGCGACAAGCCCGGGCATGTCTCTCCTGACGCTGAAGACACCGTTTTCATGGCGGGCGAAAGAAGGAGGATCGAGAATTACCAGCCCAAAGCTGTTCCTTCTTCCCGGGGCCCGCTTAAGGTATTCCGCGGCGTCCGCGCGGATCATCTCATTGCGAGAAGGCTCAAGCCCGTTCAATCTATAATTCGCTCTGCCTCGTTCAAGGGATTTCCTGCTCACGTCAACGTTAACCGCTGCCCGGGCCCCCCTGGCGCGGCAATAAACGCCGAAGGAACAGGTATAAGCGAAACAATTCAGCACCCGCCTGCCGGCGGCGTATCCGGACACTATATCCCTGTTGCGGCGCATATCAAGGAAAAGGCCGCAGTTAAGCGCGTCATCAAGGTCAACCGAAAAATTGAGCCCGTTCTCCCGGACCACCGCGGCCGCCGGAGCCTCATTCAGCCAGAGCAGTTTCCCGAAGTCTTCCGGAGAAGCCCGCCCGCTCCTGTCCTTGACTATAAAATACAGCGCGCCGAAATGTTCTTTAAGGAACGCGGTCAGGATATCACTCTTATCCAGCCAGCGCCTGTCGAAAACTTGCGCGCTGAAGTGCCTGCCGTAGCGCTCGAGCACGAGGCCGTCCATCCCGTCACCGGCTCCATCCACAAGGCGCAAGGCGTCGGTGACGCGGGCCAGTGTTTCCCGCCTGCGCGCGGCGGATTCCAGCAGTCGTAAAATAGTGTTATCGGACATTTTATCGCGGAAGAAACGCCCTTTATTAGTTTTTCGATTTCACAGCGGCGAGCAGTTCACTGTTGGAAGGGTATTTGCTCAGCATCTCCACAAGTTCCCTTCCGCTTTCCAGCGGATCACGCTCGAGCAGAAGACGCCGCAGATTATCCGACGAATCCAGCTCTTCGGGAGAAAGCAAAAGTTCTTTTTTACGGGTGTTGCTGGCGGCGATGTCTATCGCCGGGAAGATACGGTGATTGGCGAGATCCCGGGAAAGAACTATCTCCATATTGCCGGTCCCCTTGAATTCTTCGAATATCACCTGGTCCATACGGCTTCCGGTATCGACCAGGATGGTCGCCATTATGGAAAGCGACCCTCCGTTCTCGATCTTGCGCGCGGCCCCGAATATGCGCCGCGGAACCTCCAGCGCCCTGGCGTCCACCCCTCCGGAGAGGGTCCTGCCGCTGGAGGCGCTGCCGGCGTTGTGCACGCGCGCCAGCCTGGTCAGAGAATCTATCACTACCATGACGTCGGCTCCGGCGGCGGCTTGAGCGAACACTTTCTTCATCAACTCGTCCGCAGTGCGCAGGTGGTTGTCGTAAGTCTGGTCGGAAGAAGAGGCGTGAACCTCCGCGGTGACGTTGCGCTTTATATCCGTAACTTCCTCCGGGCGTTCGTCTATAAGCAGACAGTAAAGCTTCATCTCCGGGCAGCTCTGCGCCACCGCGCGGCAGATATGTTTCAGAAAGGTGGTCTTGCCGGAACCTGGCGGGGCGACTATCAGCCCGCGCTGCCCCATACCTATGGGGCACACCAAATCCATCGCCCGCATGGTAAATTCCCTGCTGCCGTTCTCCAGGCGTATGCGCGGGGAAGGATCAACGGCTGTCCCGGAAAAGAATTTCCGCTCGTTCTCGTCAACCTGGCGCGGAGCGGCTGACGGAATGAATCTGCGCGGCTGGGCAGTCTGACCATTACGGCGATAATTGTTGTTAGATGGATAATTCAAATTTATGATATTGGCGGTACTGCGGAAATGTGTTTACGCAGGTAATTCTAATGTTATTATTCTATTATATACATATTCCGGATTTTGACAATTGTTTTTATGCGCCGGAGCGCAGTTGTCTGCGGGCATACTTCTTCCTGAGGCGGAATATATCCGCCAGCAGGCGCAGTGAATCAGCCAAAAGATCGACTTTCGAGCCGCCGATATGCTCCCAGGAAACCGGCCCCTCTTTTATCCTGTAGCCGGCATATTGCGCCTTCAAGAGTATCTCGATATCGAAAGCGTATCCGCAAAGGCAGCCGTTCCCGAACAAAGGGCCGACCGCGGCGGCGCGGAACATCTTGAAACCGCACTGCGTGTCCCGCACTTTTAAAGGCAGCGCGGCATGCAGAACAAGATTAAACATCCACCCCATAACCCTCCTGTACCATTTCGCCTTCAAGCGGCATCCCCGGCCTTTCAAGACCCGGGAGCCGGCGAAAATATGGTAACCGTCCTCAAAAATATAATGCAGGTTCCTGCCGATCTCTTCAGGAGCGACCGAGCCGTCCGCGTCCAGGAATAAACGGACTTCTCCCGCGGCCTCAAGCAGACCCCTGGACACAGCGTATCCCTTGCCCGTGTTTTTTTCCAGGCGGATGACGCGCGCCCCGGGGCAGGCGGCGGCTACCCCGGCCGTATTATCGCTGCTGCCGTCATCCACCACGATTATCTCGAAACGCAGGCCGGCGCCGGCGGAAGCGCAATATGAAGATAACCGCCGGAGATAAGGCGGTATCCGCAGTTCTTCGTTATAAGCAGGTATGATTATGGAAATCAGCGTCGTGCCCGTCATCCCCCCCTTTTCACGTATTCAACCGCGCCGATATTATCCCTGAAGAACCTGCTTTTGAGCCGCAGGCCGGGCTCTTGGACCTCCGAACGCATGAACGGCTCGTCCATCAAAGCGGGATCCGCGTGATGAAGATGCCTGACCACGAAAATATTGTCCGCCGGACCCACGGCGGCCTCCAGCGCCGCCGTGAACTGCTCGGCGTTGAAAACCGGGAATAACAGAATATCGTCGTCCAGGTAAAACGACTGCGGCATGGTTACCGTCCTGAAGTTATAGACTATCACCGCGGCCGTCTTACCTTTAGACTCGCCGTTAATCCATTCCGACAACGCCCGGGGCGCCGGGCCTATCTGCCTGCCGGCCGTAAATAAGGAGGAAAGAAACATCAAGGCGAACAGACAATAAACGACGGATCTTTTATCCCGGAAAAGACGGCTGAAAGAATATCCGGCGAACGGAATCATCCCCAGCAAGGGAAAAATCCAGAAACGCTCCTGCCTAAGCATCAATCCGCCCTGCAGAAGATCTAACGCCAGCATTGCCAGTAAGGGAATGAATAACACGCAGCCGCAAAAAAATAACTGCCGGGGGAATTCCTTCAAAAGCCTTTTCCCGGAGTAAAACATCAATAGCAAAAAAAGCAGCGAACCCGCGGCCGGAAGAACGGATGAAGAGGGAAAAATAAAAAGAAGCTTTCCCATCCCGCCGAAAAAACCGGTTATCTTATCGATTATCCCCGGGTAGGCGAATATCCATTCCACCAGGTCGAAACGGTAACCGCGGCCCAGCATAAACAAGCCCCAGGGAAGCAGCCACAACAAAGAAAAAAGTAACGCCGCGTAGAATCCATCCAGCAGACGGCTATGTTCCTTGTGAATCAAGGTAAAATAAACGAAAAACGCGAAGGCCGGAAAAACGAAGAAATAATGCGCGTAAATACCCAGGCAGTTGAAGACGGCAAAGAACAAGACGTCCGGCAGTTTGCCGCGTTTTTCGAACCGCGCCAGGAAGAGCCAGGCGAGCAGTCCCAGCGCAAGGACCAAACTATAGGAACGCGCTTCCTGGGAATAGCGCACCGCCAGCGCGGAGACGCTCAAGAAGGCGGCCGCGAAGATCCCGGCCCGCTCGTCGAAGAGCTCCTTTGCCAGGAGATACGCCAGATACACGGAGAGAAGCCCCATCAACAGCGAAAAAGCCCTGACCGCCGCCAGGCTGTCCGAGAAAAAGCGCATCAAGAAAAACACAAACCAGAGATACAACGGCGGATGCGGGTCAAGCCGCGCCAGACTGCCGGTATACTCTCCGAAAGAAAGCGCGCGGTCCGCCCTGAAGAAACGTTTAAGGTCCTTTGCCGCACAATGGAAACCGTTACCTGCCGCCGATGCGTTTTCGGTGAAGGCCTTGACATCCATACCGTGCCCGGAGGCAAGAAAAAGGCTTATGGATTCGTCCGTTCCCAGGGAACGTTCAAAGAAACCGTGCAGGCGCAATGCCAACCCGACCGATAGTATAAGCAAAAAATAGAACAAAATAGTCCGCTTCACAATCATAGGATTCGTCTATCGTTCATCGGTATTTAAAAATAAAAAGCTGGAATTTTACAGGAAGACGTCCCCGTCACCGAGAACCGAAACGGGCTTCGTTACCGTTTACGTTACCGATATTAAAACTCGTCTATATTAACCCCGTGTCGTAAGATACCGGGAAAATCTCTTCGATATTTTCACACGAGCGAATACCGAACTTTCCGATTAGTTCGGGTATCACACAGGTGAACACCTGCCTCTCCTTGAAGGTAGGGTGTTATTCCAATTGGCCAAGGTATAGCACACGGGTGAATACTTTCACACGAGTGAACACCTGCCTTTCCTTTAAGGCAGGGTGTTATTCCAATTGGCCAAGGTAAATGCGGCTTGATTAAGTATTGTGTCCCCGGAATTAGGTTCATAATTCTATGAGATTATATTCCGGATTACCCAGCCCGTTCTCCGCGGCGAACTCTATCACCCGCGAAGCCAATTCTCCGCGTCTGCCCGGCAGAGCCGCTTTCTTATGCGCGGCGATCTGGTCCAGCGTCGCCTTGTCCACGCTCACGATGTCCCGCGAGGCCAGGATACCGATATCTCCGGCTAACATAACATCGTCCTTATCGGAGATACAGTCGCAGTCCCGGGTGACGCCGAAAGCGAAATTGATGAAGAAAACGTTCTTGAAACGGGAAAGGATGAATTTCGCCACGTGCACCATGCGCCTGCAGAGAACTAACGGCTCCTCTTCCCAGTTGATGAAAATTGCGCCGAATTTACAGGCGCAGAGACATTCGCCGCAGCCGAGACAACGCTCCTTGTCGATGAAGGCTTTTCCTTCCCTGAAGGATACCGCTCCCGCCGGGCATATCCTTTCGCAGCACCCGCAGCCGGTGCATTTTTTTGCTATCACCGCCGGTTTAAGAGAAGAATGCTGCACCTGCTTGGTGGGCCGGCAGACCATCCCCATCGCCACATTCTTCAGCGCGCCGGCGTACTGGGTGACGACGTGCCCGGTGGGATGAGAAAGCACCAGCAGGCTGTCCAGCATCCCGACGAAAGACGGGACTTTTATCTGTTTTATCTCCGGAGAACCGACGGAATACTCCCGGCCGTCCTGGCCCAGCACTCCATCGGCGATGATGAACGGGACCCCGGTGCTGTCATGACCGAAACCTTTGCTTTGCGCCAGGTTCATATGGTCCACCGCGTTCTGTCTCTGCCCGTTGTAAATCACGGAGGTGTCGAAAAGAAACGGCCTGGTCTTCTTTCCCTTCAGCCAGCCGGCCGCCTGTTTCGCAAGTTCAGGATCGAGATGATGAGCCGACATATAATCACCCACCGTAAGCTTAACCGGGACCATCTCGTTTGGGGCGTAAACTACCAAAGAATCCACGGCCTTCAGAAGTTTGTTCAATGCTTCCACCCGCATTTCAATATCTATGGAATCCAGCCTGACAAAATAGACGTCGCTTTTCATAATCCTTTCCTTTCCGGCGGGATATCCCCGGTTCTACGCGCGGACGCTAATCCGGATTTTATTATAGACTTTTATGGGGGAAGGACAAGAAAAAATAGACTCCTGACCGCGGAAGGAACAAGCGGGAATTCTGAACGCGTGCCGGGTGGGCGCGCCTGCTTTATACGGAAGAGGCGTCCCTTAAGGGACGCCTCTTCCGGTTACTCCGCTGCGCGCGATTCGCTGCCCCGCGCCGGATATCATGTTTAGATCGCGCTCTCGCCTTTCTCCTCGGTGCGTATCCTGACCACGTCTTCGACGGGACAGACGAATATTTTCCCGTCGCCGATCTCTCCGGTCCTGGCTATACCGGTAATCAATTTCAGGATACCATCCACCTGCGAGTCTTTGAGCACTATTTCTATCTTCACCTTGGGAATGAAATTCAATTTGAATTCCCTACCTCTGAACTGCTCTGTTATCCCTTTCTGGCGGCCGTGCCCTTCGATATGAGTTACCATCATACCCGGACAGCCGAATTTTTCAAGGGCCTCCGTCATCTCATCCAACTTCTCCACTCTTATTACAGCTTCTATTTTTTTCATCTTTCCATATCCTCCCTATGGGGTCCCCCCGCCCGCGCCAGGAACCGGGCGCTGACGGAGGGCGCGAATAACATTTTAGTTGTTGAAGGTGTAGAAATTCGGGTATGCAGGCGTGCCGTGTTCCTGCAGATCAAGGCCTTTAATCTCTTCATTAGGAGATACTCTGATCCCAAAGTATTTATCCATAAGTTTGAATACTATGAAACCGAGTCCGAACGCCCAGCAGGCGCAGACCGCCGCCCCTATCGCCTGGGCGGCCAATTGTCCGGCGCCGCCGCCGTAAAAAAGCCCTTTGACCAGAGGCGCTTCGCTGGTGCAAAGGCCGTAAGTGCCGTCGGCGAAGAGGCCCACGCTCAAAAGCCCCCAGATGCCGTTTATGCCGTGAACACTCACCGCGCCTACCGGGTCATCGACTCCGACGTTCTCCCAGAAATAAACGCTCAAAATAACGAGCAATCCGGCTACCGCCCCGATAACCACTGCCGCCCATGCCTCGACCCAGGCGCAGGGAGCGGTTATCGCCACCAGGCCGGCGAGACAGCCGTTTAACATCATACCGACGTCCCATTTCCTGGTCTTTGCGAAAACCAGCAGTATCGCCACCGCCGCGCCCGCGGCCGCGGCCAGGTTGGTGTTAACCGCGATTACCGCTATCCTCAACTGATGCGCTGAGAAAGTCGAACCGGGATTGAAACCGAACCACCCGAACCAGAGAATGAAAGTCCCCAGCGCGGCCAGGACAATGCTGTGTCCGGGGATCGCTTTAGGCTTGCCGTCCTTGCCGAACTTGCCGA
>DIEK01000005.1 GCA_002418595.1 Candidatus Omnitrophica bacterium UBA5776
GTCGGCGTTGCAGATCACGTATTTCCTGTCTCCCTGCGACTCGCGGGTGAATTTCCATTTCATCCAGGTCGGATAACCGGCGCCGCCGCGTCCGCGCAGGCCGCTTTTCTTCATTTCCTCTATGACGCCGGCCGGATCCATCCCGAAAAGTATCTTTTTCAACGCCCCGTAGCCGCGGCAGGCGATGTATTCGTCTATGCTTTCAGGGTCGATCACGCCGCAGTTGCGCAGGACTATCCTTATCTGCTTGGGCTCCTCGCTGAAAAGCAGGCTTTCCACCGTCCCTTGCCCTTTAACGGAGGCGTCGATTATCGCTCCTATATCGCTCTCCTTGACGCCTGTATAGACAATACCCCGGGGAAAAATCTTGACCGCGAAGCCCTTGCCGTAGATGCCGATATCCGAAGCCCTGACCAAAGCAACGGAATCTTCCAGCCCCTTATCCTTTATCTGATTGGAAAAAGAAGTGTAAAAATCCCTCAGTTTATCCTGATGGGATTGTTCGGTATCGGCCAGTAATATTATCTTCCTGTCCGTCTCCATTTAGGCCTGCCTTTTCGTCCTGACTTCGTAAATATTGTCGTTGACCAGCGTCTTGGCGGAGATATGCTTCTCCAGTATCTTGATCGCCGTCTCCTTGTCCACCCTGCCGTAGACGACGTCCGGCAGACCGGCGCAATGCACTTCCACCAGCGGTTCTGCGTAACACATCCCCTGGCACCCGCATTTCTTTATGCGCACTCCCAGATTGCGTTTCTTAGCCTCCTGCTGCAGGGTGCTGAAGACCTCCCCCGCGCCGGCGGCCATGCCGCAGGTGCTCATCCCGACCTTTATCCAGTCTCCGCTTTCATCAAGCCCGGCGGCTATTTTAGAGTCTATGTCTTTAGGGGTCAATTTCGCCATTGTCGTTATCCTTCTTTACCGTATTTCGAAACTATCTCCATTACCTGCCCCTTGGAAACCTTGCCGTAAACCTTGTCGTCCACCATCAACACCGGAGCAAGACCGCAGCACCCCAGGCACCTGACAACGTCCAGATGAAAAAGCCCGTCCTTGGTCGTCTCGCCTTCTTTTACGGAGAGGATACTCTTGACCTCTTCCAGTATGACCGGAGCGCCTTTAAGATAACAGGCTGTCCCCAGGCAGACGGATATCCTGTGCTTCCCCGGAGGTTCAAGCTTAAAATAATTGTAAAAGGTGATGACCTCGTATATACGGGCAAGCGGAATTTCCAACAGGCGGGACAATTGCAACGACACTTCTCTCGGAACATACCCGAAATGCTTCTGCACGGCGTGTAGCAGCATGATCAGGTTGCCTTCTTTGCCCTTCCAGTCCTCTACGATAGGTTTGAGCTGTTCCAGGATATGTTCTGAACACATATTTTAAGGCCCTTTCCGAAAACGGCGTCCGGTCCTTGGATGAAAAAAATAAATACACCTGTGGCCTTGAACAGATGCGCCGTAAACGCTTGTTCCGGCCACACGTCGTTGTGTGAAATTTGACTATTGCAACGGATAAAAATCCGGCAGGACTGAGGCGCGGCTCCGCAGTTGCGCGCTGCCGCGTTAGCTTTTATATTATCACAACGGGCTCTGCTGTCAACAATTTTCGTGCCGCCGAAGAAAAGCGCGGAGTTTTACTTGCGCGCCCAGAGCTTTTCTATGAAATCGCCGGCGATCCTTCCTATTATATCCTTGCATCCCAGCCCGATGGCAATAGCCAATCCAAGGCCCAGAGAAGCCAGAATTATACCGACTGTCAACTCGACGATACGGGCGCCGATATTGAGATGATCCATAGCCAAGGCTATGACGAAGATCATCACGGTGATCTCCACTATACGGCTCAAAAGACGCCCTTCCGAAAGGCCGGCGTTATTGGCTGCCGCGGAGACCATGTTCTTCAACAGATTGGATATAAATATCCCGACTACGAAGATAAATACCGCCGCTATCACGTTGGGGATATATAATATGACGCGGTTAAGAAGATCCACCGCCACCGTCAAACCGACCGCGTTGATCGCAAGCATAAGGGTCACCAGCATAGAAAGCCAGTAACAAAGCACCCCCATCAGTTCCGAGAGGGAATACTTGATGCCGCCTTTGGCCAGCAGGCCGTCCATACCCACTTTATCCGAAAGAATATCCAGTTTTACTCCGCGCAGACCGCGCGTCACGGCGGCTTTTATGCCCCGCGAGATTATCCACCCTACAAACAGTATCAGGACCACAATGAAGACATTCACGAGCAGATGGCCGACCTCGACAATGATCGTCTTTGCCGGTTCCAGCAACAAAGCTTTCCATCCTTCCATGTTTATCCCTCCTTAATGGGCGCATAACTCTCTGGAACGCCTGCAAGGCGTTGGTATGAGTTGGCTGCGCGAAGTAATCCCGAAGCGCGCACAGGAAATTTTGCGAAAATCTCCAAACATATGCGCAAAGGGCCTATTGGCTATAACTTAACACAGCAAAAAACTAAAGTAAAGCCATTTCTTTGCCTAAACCCTAAGCCACCTAAAGAGCCCTGTGTGGGTCCACGCGCCCGCGAAGGGCGCGACCCGGCGGCGGAGTCGAAATCAACGTCTATGCCCCGGTTTCAATCCACGCGCCCGCGAAGGGCGCGACCTCCCTTTACACCCCTTGCGACATTTGCTGTAAAGTTTCAATCCACGCGCCCGCGAAGGGCGCGAC
>DIEK01000102.1:0-5896 GCA_002418595.1 Candidatus Omnitrophica bacterium UBA5776
ATTAAGTATTGTGTCCCCGGAAGAAGAGGTTTAAGAATATGGCCGTTAAAATAGCTCCTTCCATATTATCCGCGGATTTCAGCCGGCTTGACCGCGAGATCCGGCGCGTCGAAGAGGCCGGCGCCGACCTGCTGCACGTGGATGTGATGGACGGGCATTTTGTCCCCAACATTACCATAGGCGCGCCGGTGGTGAAGTCGCTGCGTAAAGCGGCGAAGATCCCGCTGGACGTGCATTTGATGATAGATAATCCGGGGTTTTTTCTGGACGATTTCATCCGCGCCGGCAGCGATATCATAACCGTGCACGCGGAAACTGTGTCCGAGAAAGAATTCGCTTCCATGAGCGGGACGGCGCGTTCCGCCGGCAGGCGCCTGGGCGTTTCGCTCAATCCCTCCGCGCCGCTGGATATGATAAAAGCATACCTTCCGTACACGGATTTTGTGCTGGTGATGAGCGTGAATCCCGGGTTCGCCGGTCAGGAATTCATTCCCGGCGCGATTGATAAGGTGGCGGAATTGCGCGGGATCTTCCGCGGAGAGATATCCGTGGACGGCGGTATAAACGATAAAGTCGCGGGCCGGGTGATCAGGGCGGGGGCGGACATCCTTGCCGCCGGTTCGTATATTTTCGGGGCATCGGACGTTAAAGCGGCCATAGAAAGGATAAGAAATGCAAAATAAGGAGATCAAGTTCGGGACCGACGGATGGAGAGGCATTATCAGCGATAACTTCACCTTCGCCAACGTGCGTAAGGTTGCCCGCGCGATAGCCGTTTACTACAACAGGCTTTCCGGAGGTAAAACGGCGATCGCGGTCGGATACGACACCCGGTTTCTTTCCGATCGTTACGCCGCGGCCGCGGCGGAGGTCTTGTCCGACAACGGGGTGGATGTGGTGGTTTCCGACCGCGCCGTGCCCACTCCGACCTTGAGTTACGCCGTGAAAAAGCGCGGGTTTACCGCCGGCGTGATGATCACCGCCAGCCATAACCCGGCGGCCTACAACGGCATCAAGATAAAGACCGCGGCCGGGGGCGCCGCCGGAGTGGATGTAACTTCGGAGGTGGAAAAAATACTCGAAGAGCCGGAGCAGTCGAGCGGTGGAGCCAAGGGGAAGATAGAGGAGGCCGATTTTACCGGCGATTATATCTCTTTCTTGCGTAAATACGTGGATTTAAAATTGCTGAAGAAAAAGAAATTCAGGGTGCTGATGGATTCTATGCACGGAAGCGGCAACGGTTTTATCGCCGACGTGCTGAAAGGGACCGCGGTGGAGTTGAAGTTTCTGCGCGGGGAGGTCAATCCTTCCTTCGGCGGTTTGAGGCCGGAACCGGTCCTGGAGAACCTTCTGGGAACGCAGAAGTTCATAAAACAGGGGAAATTCGACCTGGGACTGGTGCTTGACGGGGACGCCGACCGCATAGCGGCCTTTGCCGGCAGCGGGGAGTTCATCATACCGCAGAAAGTTCTCGGCCTGCTTGTCCTGCATCTGATACAGGACCGCGGTATGAGCGGAGGAGTGGTGAAGACCATAGTGGGCACCAACCTTATGGATAACATTTGTTCGTCTCTAAATCTCAAGCTTTACGAGACCCCGGTGGGCTTCAAATACATTTCGGAATTGATGCTTAAAGAAGACATCTTGGTCGGAGGGGAAGAAGCCGGCGGAATGGGTTTCAAGAATTATATCCCGGAAAGGGACGGGACCCTGGCGGGCCTGCTTTTGCTTGAGATGATGGCCTGCCGTAAAAAGAATATGCTCGCCATTTTGCGGGAGATGGAGACGGAATACGGCCGGTATTATTACCTGCGGGACGATATGAAGCTGGAGAGCGGCCTGAACGTGGACGTGATGCGTTTCAAATCTACCGGCAGTCTTTGCGGACGGAAGGTAACGCGGGCAAAGGATTACGACGGATTGAAGTTGATCTGCGACGACGGCAGTTGGCTGATGTTCAGGGGTTCGGGGACGGAGCCGATAATGCGCATCTACGCCGAAAGCAAGAGCCTGAAGCGGTCGAAAGAGCTGCTGGCGGAAGGCCGCAGGATGATCCTTTCGAAATAAGATGATCTATAGCGTCTGCCGGCTTTTGAGCCGCTGGTTCCTCGTAGTATGCTTTCGGGTCAGGACCTTCGGCACGGAGAACGTTCCGTCCGCCGGCGGGTTCCTTCTGGCCTGCAACCACGAGAGTTATCTGGATCCCCTGGCCGCAGGTTCCTCGATACTGCGCCCGGTGCATTATATGGCTAAGGAATCGCTTTTTCGCAACCCTTTGATCGGGGCTTTTTTGCGCGGAGTGCTCGCTTTCCCGGTGCGCAGGGAGGCGGGAGACACGCGCGCTATAAAATCGGCCATGCGTCTGGTCCGCTCGGGAAAAGGAGTTCTGCTTTTTCCCGGGGGCACCCGCGGCTCGAGGAACGCCCAGCCGGGTATAGGTTTTCTGGCGGCTAAACTCGGTGTTCCGGTCGTGGCGGTTTTTATCTCCGGGACGGATAAAGCGTTTCCCAGGGGCGCAAAATTTTTTCGTCCGGCGCGGGTCACCGTCAGATACGGCAAACCTTTTACCGTGGATCCCGCGCTCCCGTATCAGCAGATAGCCGACAGCATAATGGCGGAGATCGAGAGGCTCAAATGAAACGTCCCGCCGCGAAGATCGTCATCGCGAAGAACACCGGTTTTTGCAAGGGTGTGAAGCGCGCCGTCCAGATCGCGGAAAGGACGCTCGCGGAGAATCCCGGCAGGAACGTTTATTCGCTGGGGCCGGTGATCCATAATCCGGAAGCCATGCGCAAGCTCTCCGGGCTGGGGTTGAAGGTCGCCAAATCGGTTGCCGGCATACCGGAGGGGTCGATCCTCATACTGCCGTCGCACGGCACACCGGAGAGCGTGATAACCGTCGCCGCGGGGAAACGCCTCAAGCTGGTGGACGTTACCTGTCCGCACGTGGCTTCGGTGAAAAGGATATGCCGCGACCTCTGCGCGCGCGGACGGAAAGTAGTGATCATAGGCGAAGCGGAGCACGCCGAAATTAAAGCGTTGAAGGATTCCGCTCCCGGTTGTATCATAATCGAGAACGAAGAACAGGTCCCGGAAGGCCTTTTTACTTCCGGCAAGATAGGCATCATTTCCCAGACGACTCAGTCGAAAGACAGGTTCCTGGGGATTGTGGGCGTGATCCTGAAGAAAAATCCGTTGGTAAAGGAGGTGGACATTTGCAATACCGTTTGTCGTGATTCGGCTGGCCGTCAGGAAGAGGCGAAAAAACTGGCGGCGCAGGTGGAATTGATGCTGGTCATCGGTTCTGCCACGAGCGCCAACACCAGGAGACTGGCTGAGATAGGCGCTTCGGTAAACGGTAACACACACCTGGTCGAGAAACCGGCCGGGAACCTCGCGGATAAGGTCAAAGGAACGCGAAGCATAGGGGTGATCAGCGGCGCATCCACTCCTTCGTGGCTGATAGAAGAAGTAATCGGATGCATAAAAGAAAACGCGTGAAAATGCCGGCAACGGGAGACCGTTTAGGGCGTTCGGTTCAACAGGAAATCGGAACATAACAAGGAAAATCAAAATGACGGAAACAAAACTTAATCTCGAACAACTCTATAACGAAAGTATAAAACTCATCCGGGAAGGGGAAATAGTATCCGGCCGGATAGTCTCGGTAAAGAACAAGGAAGTGTTCGTGGACGTGGGGTTCAAGTCCGAGGGGCTGGTCTCCGCGCACGAATTCAACCAGGACGATCTGCAGGTCGGCAAAGAGCTCGATTTCCTGATAGAGTCCCTGGAGAACGACCAGGGCATCATGATGCTTTCGAGGGAGAAAGTCACCAGGATGCAGGGGTGGGACAAGATCATAAAGAACTCGAAGGAGAACGACCTGATAGAAGGGACCGTGAACAGAAAGGTCAAGGGAGGATTCCTGGTGGACGTCAACGGGATCGAAGGTTTCCTGCCCGCTTCGCTGTCGGCATTTAAAGGGATGTTCGAAAAAGACATCCTCGGCAAGCAGTTCAAGTTCAAAATTATAAAGATAAACAATCTGCGCAGGAGCATAATACTTTCCAGGCGCGACGCCGTCCAGAAAGAGAAGGAAGAGGCGAGGGCCAGGATCTGGCAGGAGATAAAGATCGGCGAGATACACACCGGAACCGTCAAGGCCATCACCGATTTCGGGGCTTTCGTGGATCTGGGAGGCGTGGACGGCCTGCTGCATATAACAGATATGTCCTGGTCGAAGATCAGCCATCCTTCGGAAGTGGTCGCTATCGGGGACAAGATCGACGTTATGATCCTGAACTTCGACAAGGAAGCCAACAAGGTTTCCCTCGGCTTGAAGCAGCGGTTCCCGGATCCGTGGCAGGACGTGGACGCCAAATATAAAGCCGGCGACAAGCTCAAGGGCAAGATCGTCAATATCCTTCCTTACGGTGTTTTCGTGGAACTGGAGAAGGGGATTGAGGGCTTGATACACGTTTCGGAAGTTTCCTGGTCGAAGAGGGTGACCAATCTCGGAGAATTGTTCGCCGTCGGGGATACCGTGGAGACCCAGGTGCTGAACGTGGACCGCGACGCCCGCAGGATATCCTTAAGCGTCAAACATCTCGAACAGAACCCCTGGACAGAAGCCGAAAGCAAATATCCTGCCGGCAGCAAAGTGCAGGGCAAGGTGCGCGGGTTCACGGATTACGGCGCCTTCATCGAGCTCGACGGCAACCTGGAAGGGATGATCCACATATCGGATATGTCCTGGACCAAACGCATCAGCCATCCGCAGGACCTGCTGAAAAAAGGCCAGAAAGTGGAAGTGGTCATACTCTCCGTGGATACGCAGAGCCACCGCATCACTCTCGGGCTTAAACAACTGCAGGATAATCCCTGGCCGGAGATAGCCGCGAAATACCCGCTGGAAACCGTGCTGGAGGCCGAAGTGGTCACCATCAACGATTTCGGCGTCTTCGTAAAGCTGGAGGAAGAACTGGAAGGGCTGGTTTACGCCAACGAGATAGACAAGGAGGCCTCGGCCCAGCTTAAAGTGGGAGATAAAATGCAGGTGAAGATAATAAAAGTCGATACCGAGCAGGGGAAAATAGGGCTCACGTCGAAAATATAACGCAGGTATGAATTGCCGGGCCGAGAGTAGGGAGTAACCGTGTTTACTCGAACCGCAGATTACTCCTTACTCCCGGCTCCGCACGAAATCGCGATATGACGGACATAGAAGAACAGCTGAAGGTGATCAAGCGCGGGACGGTGGACATCGTTTCCGAGGAGGAACTGCGCCTGAAGCTCAAGGAAAACAGGCCGCTCGTAGTCAAGGCGGGATTCGACCCGACGGCCGCGGACCTGCATCTCGGCCATACCGTTCTTCTGCGCAAACTGAAACAGTTCCAGGAACTGGGGCACAAGGTGAAGTTTCTGATCGGGGATTTCACCGCGCGCATCGGCGACCCTACCGGACGTTCCCAACTGCGAAAACAGCTTTCGCAGGAGGAGGTCGGGGAGAATGCCGCTACTTACTGCAGCCAGGTTTCCCGCGTGCTCGATATGGACAAGCTCGAGGTGGTCTTCAACTCGCACTGGTTCGGTAAAATGAAGATGAACGATATGCTCGAGCTTACTGCGCATGCCACCGTTTCCCAGATGCTGGCAAGGTCGGATTTCCGCACCCGTTATACCGGCGGCCAGGATATATCGCTTCTGGAGTTTATGTACCCGCTTTTGCAGGGGTATGATTCCGTGGAATTGAAGGCCGACATAGAGCTGGGGGGTAGCGATCAGATATTCAATCTGCTTGTGGGTAGGGATATGCAGAAGGATTTCGGCCAGCCGTCCCAGGCGGTGATCACCATGCCGCTTCTTGAAGGGACGGACGGCGTGCAGAAGATGAGCA
>DIEK01000102.1:5909-7691 GCA_002418595.1 Candidatus Omnitrophica bacterium UBA5776
CCGCCGATATGTTCGGCAAGCTGATGTCGGTCTCCGACGAGCTTATGTTCAAGTATTTCGAGCTTCTGACGGACGAGGATATGGCTGCCGTGCGGGCGCTGCATCCGCGCGACGCCAAGGTGCTGCTGGCAAAGACCATCACCTCGCAGTATCACGGCAAGGATGCCGGCGAAACCGCGGCGGAAGAGTTCGGCCGCGTTTTCAGCCGCGGGGAGGCGCCGCAGGACACTCAAGTGCATAAACTGGCTCCGGGGGGGGAGCGCGCCATGGACGTGATCATCGCCAACGGTCTCGCCGCCAGCAGGAACGAGGCCAGGCGCCTCTTCGAACAGGGAGGCGTCAGCTTTAACGGTGAGAAAGTGTCTTCGGAGGATGCCCTTCTTTCGGGCGAAGGCCTGCTTAAAGTAGGCAAGCGGCGGTTCCTGAAACTCCTCTAGCAGGGGTTTTTTACCGCTGATATCCGGCGCCGCGCCGGGCTGGCCCCCGCTTAAATTCCCGGGATAAAACCGTTCATCACAGATAAGCCTAAAAATGCCCAAACTGGAAAGATTATTTTTTTCTGTCCGCGCGCTGGCTTCGTCCCTCTTCCTTTCCATAAACAGTTCCTTCTTCTTAAGTATTATGCTTGTTTTCCTTGGGATGCTTGTGGCGAATGCGTTCCATATGGTTTACCAGATAATCGCCGCCCACAGGCTTCCCGCCGAGGATTTCGCCGTAGTCAACTCCTTGTTGTCCATCCTTTTTCTTGTTTACATTCCTGCCGGCACCCTGCAGACGGCCGTGGTTTCGCAGACCGCTTCGGTGCGCGCGCGCGGACAGGGAATTCCGCAGATAAAGGCAGTTTTCCGGGAGTATCTATTATTGTCCCTTTTTGCCGGAGCGGTCACCTTCGCCGCGGTTTTTCTGGCCGGCCGATGGATACAATCGGCGCTGCAGATCACCTCATTGACCCCGGTGCGTCTTCTGGCACTGATGATGCTGCTGGCCTGGGTGGGGCAGGTGGCGCTCGGGATACTGCAGGGTCTGGAGATGTTCGGCTGGTTCTGTTCCGCCAACTGCGCGACCGGACTGGTGAAAGTCGCCTCGGCTGTGCTTTTTATTTATCTTGGAGCCGGAGTCCCGGGCGTTCTTTTTGCCGTATGCCTGTCGCTTCTCGCGACCGTGATCGTAACAGAGGCCGCGCTTTTTCCTTTGAGAGCGCAAAAACCTTCCGTGGCGGAGCGGAAAGAGGCGGCGTTTGCCGTCCGACAGACCTTTTCTTCGTATCTTTTGCCGGTTTCTTTCAGCCTTTTTCTTTTCACCTTTCTGGTAACGGCGGACATGATATTCGTAAAGTCGTTATTTCCGCCCGCCGAAGCGGGTATCTATTCATTCGCCCAGATGGCGGGAAAGATATTCCTTTTTCTTCCTTCCGCCGTGCCGCTGGTGATGCTGCCGAAGACCAGCGGAATGGCCGCCGTGAAAGCCGACAGCGGTATCATTCTGGGGAAATCCATAATACTGACCCTGCTGATCAGCGCAGCCGGCGTCGGCCTCTTTAACCTGTTCCCCGGATTCTTTTTTAAGATATTGACCGGGATGGCCGTTCCTTCCGTTGTCCTGCTGGGAAGATTCTTCAGCCTGTCAATGAGCCTTTTTGCCGTGGTTTACGTCTTTATCATTTACTTCATAGCCCTGCAGGATTTCCGTTTTATAAAATATCTGGTCGTATCGGCCGCGGCCCAGGCCGCCGCCTTCATATTTTTTCACGCGTCTCTTGTGAATATACAGCAGACGATGTGC
>DIEK01000098.1:0-1880 GCA_002418595.1 Candidatus Omnitrophica bacterium UBA5776
TATGCAGAAGATGTATAATAGTATTATTCCGCAGGGCAGGCATTATGCCCATGATGAGACCTGGGGAGACGCCAACGGATTCAGCCATCTTCGCGCCGCCCTGCAGGGGCCGTCGCTGACCGTGCCTTTCGAGAACGGAAAGCTGATCCTCGGCACCTGGCAGCAGATAGTGCTGGCGGAGTTCGATAACCGCCCCCGCGACCGTCAGGTCGTGCTGCAGATGATCGGGGAGTGATTGCCGGGCCGGGAGCATCTCGGTGAACAACGTTCTTTTATCGAAACAGGATACACTCAAAGCAAGGAGGACTGTATGGGAAGAACGGTAATAAGCAGAAGGGATGTGCAGAAAAAAAGCAGTTGTCAGGTTCTCGGAGCAGGGGGCAAAGCGGGGGTGTTAGCGGCCGGTATAGAGGCGGATGCCGCGAAGGAACCGGACAAATATATGTCCCGTCTCATCAAATACATCCCAGGGGAGATAATCGCTCTTTACATCTATCTGGAAACGGTCGTCCGATCCCTGCCCCAGAACGAGGCGCTGTATTGGTCTGTTTTTACCTTTTGTTTCCTGGCCACGCCGCTGTATTTATGGCGCAAGGAGAAAGTGAGCAAAAAATTACAGTTATTGATCTCGACGATTTCCTTTTTCGTGTGGGTCTTCGCCGTCGGTGGGCCTTTCGCGTCTTTAACCTGGTATAACGCGATTTACGGGGTGATAGGGCTGCCGGTTTATACTTTCCTGGTCTCCCTGGTGGAAGCCTAACAAATAATTAAAGGGGGCGGGATGAAGAAAATCAAATGCATTTTCATTTTGGGATTCGTTTTTCTTGCCGGGTGCGCGACCGATCCGCTTACGAGGGCATTGAAGACAAACGGCTTTTGCCCTATTCTTCCGATTCCCGAAAAACAGGAACTGGGGAATATTTACCGCACCTATTCTTTGAATTCTCTCCCGGTAGTTTTTATAGATGATATTTTTACCAAAGAAGAGAACGAGAAAACGATGGCGGATTTGAAACGGAAGGTCTATCTGCCCGCGTCTTCAGGCGAGAAGACATTTTCACTGTCGGCTAAAGCGGATGTTATAGGTAGAGTTGAAGGGACGCTCAAAGTTTTACGCGTGAAAAAGTTCAAGCTCAAACTGGGAGATGTTTATCAATATGATCTTACCGAGGACCGGCTTGAAAACGTGATATTACCGGCAATAAGAAGCCGGAAACCCCATTTGAACCTCAAAGACAGATATATCGTATTGGCTCTGCTTCAGGTCTCGAGCCTGGAATATGAACTGATCGATGAGAACGATAACAAGATTGAGATCGCTCCGGGAAGCGAGATAGAAAAGATCGTAAAGAGCAGCTTGAGCATCGAATGGAAGGCCAACGAGCAAAGCAATCTTGTTATCGGCCACCCTTGTTTTCTGGGTTACAAGGTCGGCAGGATCATTGAAAAGGGCGGAGCATACACCGTCAAAAACATAGATTTTCCGCTTCAGGGCGGCAACGGGAAGCTGAAAGTCCAGTCAATACCGGCCCAGGAATTACGTAAGCTTCTGCGCTCCAACAATTAATCAAACCGCAGAACTCCCCGGTTTTCAAGTCGGGGAGTTTCATTTGCCGGGAGCTTTATTTCTTTACCGCATATCTTTATTAAGGAGGCAGGATAGCTATGTTCTGGAATATTATAGGATTATCGGCGGCGTTCCTGACTATGTTTGGTTTCTTGCCGCAGGTGATCAAGATATACCGCACCAAGTCGGTGAACGATATAAGTATTGTGACCATCGTGCAGTTCATGGCCGGGATCTTTCTCTGGCTGGTGTATGGGATACATTTGAGAAACTTCGCCATTATCCTGGCCAACAGCGTTACGCTTCTGATCCT
>DIEK01000098.1:1917-14988 GCA_002418595.1 Candidatus Omnitrophica bacterium UBA5776
AACCGTTCCGGTAATTATGGATCAGCGCAAAGCGAATCGTTTAAAGAATTACGATTATTCGCAGAACGGGTGTTATTTCGTTACCATTTGCACGCAGGGCAGGCGGGAATGGTTTGCAGCATAGAAAACGGCGTCATGGAATTAAATGAAAACGGCCGTTTTGTATCGGCGTGCTGGGTTGATTTGTCCAATCATTATCGGAATATCGAATTGGATGAATTTATCGTAATGCCGAATCACGTGCATGGGATCGTTGTAATTGACAACACAGGGAACGGTTTGAAACCGTTCCCTACAAAAAATCATGGGTTGCTGGAAATCATCCGCGCGTTAAAGACATTTTCGTCACGGCGCATAAATGAAATGATTAAATCCGGGGACAAATTCCATTGGCAAAAATCGTTTTATGATCACATCATCCGGGATGAATCTTCATTGAGCCGTATACGCGAATATATTGTGAATAATCACGAACAATGGGATACGGATACAGAACGTAACCCGGATGACATAATACATGATGCGGAAATACACTAAATACATAAAACGCGCGAAGGAGATGGGGGCAAGAGACGCAAAGACGATCTCCGCTGGGAGCATCGTGGTTGCCGATTGGGTGAGGATGAAGTGCCAGTTCGGCTGCGACGGCTACGGCCAAAGCCTGACCTGTCCTCCATATTCACCGGCGCCGGAGGTGACGCGGCGGGTTATAAGTTTCTATAGGAAAGCCCTGCTGGTGCACGGCGACGAATACACGGATATCCACGCCTTGGTCCCGGCTTTGGAGCGGGAGATATTCCTGGACGGTTATTATAAAGCGTTCGGGATGGGGGCCGGGCCGTGTCAGTTATGCAGCAAATGCGGGAAGTTCTGTCGTAATTCGGCCAAAACCCGTCCGTCAATGGAAGCCTGCGGCATAGACGTCTATTCTACTGTGCGCGCCAATGGTTATCCGATAAAGGTGATTTCTTCTGCCGGGTGTAGGGGGAATTATTACGGGATAGTTTTGATTGAATAATGAAGACGGATCCCGGGAGCTGGGTTACAGGTCCTGGGAAAAAGGCGGGTAAGACGAGGGTTTCACTATGCATAATAAATTCATGAAACTCGCTGTGACAGAGGCCAGGAAGAATATCCGGTTTATGACCGGCGGCCCGTTCGGCGCCTGTATCGTCAGGAACGGTAAGGTGATCGCGGTTGCCAGGAATACCGTATTGCAGAATGACGCCACATGCCACGCCGAGGTGAACGCCATAAGGGCGGCCTCCAGGAAACTGGGGGGGTATGATCTTTCCGGCTGTCAAATCTATTCTACCACCGAGCCGTGCCCAATGTGTTTTTCGGCGATACACTGGGCGAGGATAAAAACGATCATTTTCGGGACCAGAACCAGCGACGCCAGGAAGATCGGTTTTAATGAATTGAATATCCCTGCCGCGGAACTCGCGTCTATGGGAAAATTAAAGCTCAAGATCACCGGCGGCGTGCTGTTGGATGAGTGCCGGCAGTTGTTCAACGACTGGTCGGCAAGGGAGAATAAAAGGTTGTATTAAATATCAGGTTATGAGTTGTAGGCTCTTGGCTTCAGGATAAGCCGGGCGCGACAGAAGGAGCGGGGATGAGTATTTTCGAGGTCGATAAAAAGACCTGCAGGGGCGACGGAAAGTGCGTGGAGATCTGCCCGGTGGGAATATTGAGAATGAATGAGAAGGAACGCGTGCCGGAGTTCATTCCCGGGGGAGAGGATCTGTGCATAAACTGCGGGCATTGTTTCGCTTTCTGCCCGCCGGGTTCCATCAGGCTCGCCGGAATGGGCGCCGCGGACGCCTTGCGGCTGGATCATTCTCAACTGCCTGGAGCTGTTCAACTGGAGTTGCTTTTGAAAGGCAGACGTTCTATCCGGACTTATAAAGACGATCCGGTTTCCCGTGAGACGATAGAGAAGCTTCTGGATATGGCTCGTTACGCGCCGTCCGGGACCAACCGTCAGCCGGTGAACTGGGCGGTGCTTTCAGGTAAAGAGAAAGTGCGGGAGATAGGCGGTCTGGTTGTGGCCTGGATGGAAGGTTTGTTGAATTCCGCGTCTCCGATGGCCGTGTCGTTGCGTTTTGACCGTCTGGTGGAGGCGTGGAAGAATAACGAAGACCGCATCTGCCGCGGCGCGCCCTGTCTGGCCATAGCTTACGGTTTGAAAGACGACTTTCTGGCCGCTCAATCGTGTCTGCTCGCTGGAGCTTATCTTGAACTTGCCGCTTTCGGGATGGGGCTCGGCGCCTGCTGGGCGGGATATGTGAATATGGCGATCAATGAGTCCCCGGCGGCAAAGAAATTCTCCGGTTTGTCTCCCCGCGCCGCAGCCGGCGCGGTTATGATGCTCGGTTACCCTAAATACCGCTACAGCCGCATTCCTTCCAGGAAGCCGGTCAAGGCGCTCTGGAGATAAAATCGGTTCTTACGGGGCTATGTTATAATTCTATCGGCGCATTCATATATTATTTCCGGAACCGCTCAAAGGGTCGTATAATCCGAGATGAACGGGGGAATTCATTTTATCCGGAGGTATCATCCGGCGTTCCGGAAGAGGAGAGAGATTTGCGGGTACTATTGGTAGAAGACGAGATAAAAGTAGCCGGTTTTATCTCGCGGGGGCTGAAGGAAGAGAATTACGTGGTCGATGTCGCTGATGACGGAGAAAAAGCGCTGTTTCTGGCCGAAGTAAATCCGTACGACCTCATAATCCTCGATATTATACTGCCGCATAAAGACGGTATCAGCGTCTGCAAAGAGCTTAGGCGTAAAAAAATCAACGTGCCGGTCCTGATGCTGACTTCCAAAAACCTGGTAAGCGATAAGGTGATGGGATTGAACGCCGGAGCCGACGATTACTTAACCAAGCCGTTCGCTTTCGAGGAATTATTGGCCAGAGTCGGCGCCTTATTAAGGAGAGGCAGGGCCGATAAAACCGGCATTCTCAAGGTCGCGGACCTGGAGGTGGATCCGTCGCGGCATAAAGTTACGCGAGCCGGAAAAGAGATTGTGTTGACGGCCAAAGAGTTCGCGCTGCTCGAGTATTTGATGCTTAACGCCGATTGCGTGGTCAGCAGGACGATGATTTCGGAACACGTTTGGCATGAGAATTTCGACAGCTTCACTAACGTTATCGATGTTTACGTGAGTTTTTTGCGCAATAAGGTAGATAAAGGGAAGGGTAAACAGCTTATCCATACCGTTCAAGGTAAAGGATATGTTTTACGGGGGTAAGATGCGTCTCGAAACCGGCAGTATGAAGATAACCGTATTATCCGTTATTCTGTTGGGGGCATCCTTATCATTATATGTATTATTCCTGCTGTGCCTGCCCCCCGGGATTTTACATAATTACAGGCTGTTGTTTATACTGGCGCCGTTTCTGCCGGTTTCGTTGGCGGGGTATTACGCGGGGCGCATGATCGAAAAGAGGATATTGTTCCCGATAAAAGAGATCACGGACACGGCCAATCATATTACGCACGAAGACCTGAATTTTAGAGTGAAGCTGGAGAATGCCGATGAAGAACTACGGAGCCTGATAGAGGCTTTTAACGGCATGATTTCGAGACTGGGGGAATCGTTCGAATATATAACCGACTCCAGCTCTTATATAGCCCACGAATTAAAAACTCCCATTGCCATTATCAGAGGGGAGTCCGAGTTCGCCTTGAAGAAAGAC
Organism: Candidatus Omnitrophica bacterium UBA5776; assembly: GCA_002418595.1. Classification (GTDB taxonomy): domain Bacteria; phylum Omnitrophota; class Gorgyraeia; order Gygaellales; family Profunditerraquicolaceae; genus Undivivens; species Undivivens industriae. The sequence goes on from DIEK01000098.1 coordinate 5,627, forward strand.
CGGGACAAGGAAGAATACAAAAGGGTCATCAGCGTCAGCCTGGAAGAAACGAAAAGAATGCTTAAGATCATAGAAGACCTGCTTTTGCTGACCAGGATGAATTATCAGCCGGAAGTCCTCAAATTCGAACGGACCGATCTGACGCAGTTCATAGGTATAATCTATGAACAGGCGAAGGTGCTGGCTTCCAAGAAGAATATAAAAGTTGATACTGAAATACCGGAAGAGACCGGGTTCGTCGATGGCGACGAACTGCATCTGCGGAGATTGTTTTTCAATTTGATAGACAACGCGATAAAATTCACTCCCCCCGCGGGCACGATAAAGATATGCCTGAAATACGGAGAACGGAAAGCGGAGATTTCTATTATGGATAGCGGGATAGGTATAGATGAATCCGATGTCCCGAAGCTTTTCGACAAGTTTTTTCGCATTGAAGGAAAGATTAAAGATAGTTCTCCCAGCAGCGGCCTGGGGTTGAGCATCGCGCAGTCGATAGCCCAATTGCACCAGGGAGATATTTCCGTGGTCAGCCGCGCCGGGCAAGGTTCCGTGTTTACCGTCGCCCTCCCNNCGCGGATTGACCGCGCACATCCACGGTTGCTTGCTTCCGGCAGCTCCGGGTATAACAGCCCTTCGAATCCTTTTACCGCTCTCCGTTCGCCCGATCCCGTTAGGGTGGGGGATGTTAAAAAATTTAACATTTTTTTAATCCTCGTTTAATCCGGTCCGGGGTATACTTTTTAGAGAAGTCCAGGCCGGTTAATTGGAGGAGAAGAAATGACCAGGATATTGATAGTGGACGATGAGGAGAAAGTCAGAAATATGTATAACGCCATGCTTGTAAACGAAGGTTTTGAAGTGCTCAATGCCTCCGATGCCATGCAGGCTTCGTGTATTTTGAATAAAGAAACGGTTGATATAATGCTCCTTGATATAAAAATGCCGCGGGTCTACGGCAGTGTCTTTTACGACATTATGAAGGTGTTTCATAAAGAAGTGAAAGTGATAGTAGCAAGCGTTTATCCGGTAGAAGAACAAAAAGAGATGGTGAAAGGCGCCGCCGATTATTATGACAAATCTCAAGGGCTGGATTTGCTGCTGGAAAAGATAAAAGTGATAGAACGGAGCATCGCCCCGCATAAGAGCATACTGGTTATTGACGATGAGCCGCGTATCAGGAAGATATACCGGCACTATTTACAGGAGCACGGGTATCGTATTATAGAAGCTCACGATGGTTATGCCGGCATGGAAGTATTGAGTAAAAACAAGGATATCGGCCTGGTCATTCTTGATATCGCCATGCCCAACCAGAGCGGTTTCGATATCCACAAGAAAATAAAAAAAGAATTTCCGTCGGTGAAAGTGCTGGTCGCCAGCGTGTTCAATCAGTCTTATCAGAAGCTCATGCTGCCGGATGCCGATGAATATTACGACAAATCTGAAGACGCCGGGGATCTGGTGAAAAAGATAGAAAAGTTGTTGTATGCCGAGAGCAGAGCGTAGGATAACGGCGGCCGGTGTCCCTTTTCCCGCTTTCAACCTGCGGGAAGCCGGCCGCTTTCTTCTGCCGAAAGCGGTTTACTTGTCAGTAATGACCGGTGCAATGACCGGGGAAAGGGGGTATAATGAAGAACAAGAAAATATATATCACGCAATCGGATCTTTATCGTCTCAGGGAAATGATAAAGAAAAGAATATTCGGCCGGGAGGCCGACAGATTGGCTTTGGATGAAATGAACCGTTTATCGGACTCTGACGCCGTGTCGTCATGGCTGCGGGAAGCGAGAAGGCGGAATGATCCCGGGCATGAAGCGGAATGGACGCGGATAGAAGAACTCGAAGCCGAGTTGAACAGGGCCGTTATCGTAGCCCCGGATCAAGTAGCGGCGGATATAGTCACCATGAATTCGAAAGTCTGCCTTAAAGACGTCGATACCAACAAAGAAGAGAGCTATGAATTGGTGTATCCGGAGGACGCTGATATCGAGCAGAATAAGATATCGATTCTCGCTCCTATCGGCACGGCGATATTGGGATATAAAGTGGGGGATATCATTGAATGGAAGGTCCCGGCCGGGCTGAGGAAGTTTAAGATTCAAAAAATATTGTATCAACCGGAAGCCGCCAAGGAATATTATCTTTAGTCCCCTCGCCCAGAAACCCCCGGGTTTTAACCCGGGTTGTACCTTAGCCAATCGGATGGCTAAGTATACACCTGTGTGTTATACCTTGGCTAATAGGAATAACACTTTGCCCTTGTGGGGAATTGGGCAAGTGTTCCTCTTGGGATAACACCCTGCCTTAATTGAGAGGCAGGTGTTCACTTGTGTGATACCCGAAACCAAATAGAATGGTTCGGTATTTACTTGTGCATGATACCTTAGCCTATCGGAAGGCTAAGTATTCACTCGTGTGAATCTGCGCTGTGTACCGGCGAAGCATTGGCTTCGCCGGAAAATAGAAGGAGCCGCGGGCTTTAGCCCGAGGGGCTCCACAATTTCTGATGGGGGTATAAGAATATGTTAGAGGAGCACCCGGGTTTCTGCCCGGGGAATTTTCATCCAGTGAAATCCCGGTATATAATGAATAACCGGCAAATCTTTGAATCATGGCCGATATAGGTCTATACCGATTGCGTCGTCAACTTGACGATGCCATCACTTATGCCGGGGCTGCGCCTGCCGGCAGGTTGGTGGAGGAGGGATTGCGGCTCTCACGCGAGAGAAATATGCCGGCCGAAGAGATGTATTTCAAGGCGCAGAGGAAAATACTGGAAGGTAATTTCGGCGACGCCATCGTGTATCTGGATTCCGCGATCAAGCTCAATCCCTTGGACGGGGCGGCTTACAATGACCGCGCTTTGTGTATGGTGGAACTGGGGATGATTGACGCCGCCCTGCCGTATTTCGACAAGGGCATAGAGAGCGAGCCGGACTACGCCACCATTTTCCATAATAAGGGCTGGTTGTTGAACAAGATGGGCGAGCACCGGCAGGCGGTGGCGCTTTTCGAGAAGGCGCTGGGGATCGAACCCGGCCGGGCCGTGACTTACGAGAATCTGGCGGACGCTTACCGTAATCTCGGATTGAAGAATGAGGCGCTTGCGGCGTTGAAAAAGGCGCTGGAATTCCTGCCGTCTTCCTGCCCGGAGATCAGGGAACAGATTGAATCCGGGATCAAAGAGCTTGTAGAGCAATGCCCGCTATAGAACCGGCCGGTTTCAGAGAGTTTCGCACTGCCGCCCAAAGACCTCTTCGATATTTTTCAGCAGTTCGTTCATCTGGAAAGGCTTGGTCATATAGTGGTTGGCGCCGATGACTTTGCCGATGATGGCGTCCACGGTGGAAGCCTTGGCGGTGACCATGATGATGGGGATATTCTCCGTCTTTTTCTCTCCGCGGATCTTCTTGCAGACTTCTTCACCGGTGATCTTGGGCAGTATCAAGTCGAGGATGATCAAGTGAGGAGGTTCCTTCAGCGCTTTTTGCAGCCCTTCTTCTCCATCTTTGGCTACGCAGACCTCGTATTTGCCGGTTTGCTCCAGATTGAGCTTGACCAGCGCGGCGAGATGGCTTTCGTCGTCAATTATGAGTATTTTTCTTTTTTGCCGCATTCGCGTCCCGGGTTTGTGAGTTTGAATTCCCCCTCCACATTTATAGTTTACCACCTGTTTTAGATTCTCTCAAGAGCGGGAACGGCTATTTTTGACCGCGGGCGGGCTAATAATATTAGGGTTTCCGGTAAAAAAGAGTATAATTACTCTTGCGGCGCGGAGATCCCAAAACAGGAACGCTTCTTAAACAGACCAGACAGAGAGGGGATATGAGCATTTTCTTATGGATCGTAGTGATAATTATCGCTTTCTTCATTTTTTCTTCGCTGTCGCATAAAACTAAGGACCAGGAAGCGGAAGAGAAGAATAAAAAGGAATCCTCGCGCCGCCGGGTGGAGAAAAATATAATCAACCCGGAGAATAAGCTTCACGAAGAAGAGAAAAAACGCTGGGAAAATGACTACTGGGAGCGCAAAGAGAAGAAATAGCCCTTCCGTTCTAAACGACACTCTCCGTTTTAGCCCGTTTTCATTACGCCGTTGACAGCCGGTATTATTTTATGCTATAAATAGAAATCATTTCTATTTACATTGAGGCGGACGGGATTTCGTTTTTACCGATCATTATCGGTTGCCCGGAGTTTTTGCGGAGGTTCGCGAGCAAAGCATAATGGAAAAATATCTGGCGGTATTAAAAGAATATCATTTCAAGATAACTCCGCGCAGAAAAGCGGTGCTTGAGTTGTTCTTACGGCAAAAACGGTATCTCGGCCCTTATGAGATCAAACAGATGCTGGGTAAGGCGTCTCTGGAGGTAGGTCTGCCTTCGATCTACCGTATCCTGGAAGAACTGGAGGGGGCCGGTATCCTGATAAAAATAGAACACAGCAGCCGGCGGCTTTATTACAGTCTCTGCCGCAAACCGCATATAGATCACCATCATTTCGTCTGCAGCAAGTGCAACAGGGTCGAAGAGGTGGAATTCTGCAATTTTTCGGAAATATCCAGTTTCATAGAAGAAAAACTTAACGCCAAGGTTCAGCATCATTCTCTGCGTATAGAAGGGTTGTGTTCGCAATGCCGGAGGAAGAAAAGCCTATAACCGGACAATATTCTTAAGGGAGGCGGAGATGAATGGATATAAACGGTTTGTGACGGGAATTGTGTTGTTGTCGGTATTTACCGGTGTGTTCGAGCGCGGCGCGTGCGCCGCGCAGAAGGAAATAAGGATAGTCGCTTCTTTTTATCCGGTGTATATTATGGCCAGGAACGTAATAAAAGACGTGCCGGGAGTGTCGCTGGAAAATCTCACTCCGCCGTTCACCGGGTGTCTGCATGATTACGCGCTTACTGCCGCGGACATGAAAAAGCTCGCCGGGGCCCAGGCGTTGATCGTTAACAGCGCCGGCATGGAGTCTTTTCTTGAAGAGGTGGCGGCCCGGCATCCCGGTCTGCGCATTATCGGCGTATCGGAAGGGATTCCTTTGATAAAAAGCGGTGATGAGGCAAACCCTCATATCTGGGTGGGCATTTCCGGCGCCGTCAAACAGGTGAAGAACCTCGGCGCGGCCATGCAAAGCCTGGATCCGGCGCACAAAGAGTTTTACGCCCAGAATACAGCCGACTACGCAGCGAAGCTGGACTCTCTGCGTAAACAAATGCACGCGCAGTTGTCGTCCTATAAAGGCAGGAAGATTATCACTTTTCACGAGGCGTTCCCGTATTTCGCCGAGGAATTCGGACTGGAGATCGCGGCCGTGGTGGAACGAGAACCGGGGAGCGAGCCCAGCGCGAAGGAACTTGCGGAGACGATAGATCTGATCAAGAATTCGGGCAGGGACGGCTGCGTGTTGTTCAGCGAACCCCAGTATCCGTCTTCAGCCGCCGAAACCATCGCCGCGGAAACAGGATTGAAAGTGTATGTGCTTGATCCGGCGGTGAGCGGACCGGACGAAGACGGCGCCTATTTTCAGATAATGGAAAAGAATCTGGAAGTTTTGAAGAATGCCTTCCGGAAATAAAGGCGGAGGAGACGGATTGCTTAATACCTGCGAACATTGCTGCACGAGGGTGGAGGATCTGACGGTAAAACTGGGCAGCAACGTTATACTGTCTAGAGTCAATCTGCACGTTAACTGCGGAGAGGTCGTCGGAGTGGTCGGGCCCAACGGGGCGGGTAAGACCACTCTGTTGCGCACTTTGATGGGAGAGATGCCTTACCAGGGGAAGATATCCTTCCGCGTCGGCGGTAATCCTTCCCAGACGCCCCAAATAGGTTATGTCCCGCAGAAACTGCATTTGGAAAAGGGGGCGCCTGTCAGCGTCGCGGATTTGGTGGCATCGGCGGTAACCCGCAGGCCGGTTTGGGCCGGGATAGACGGCAGCACTGCCGGCAGGGTCAAAGAGGTCCTGTCGCTGTTTTCCGCGGAGCACCTTGTCAAAAGAAAGATCGGCGATCTTTCCGGAGGGGAATTGCAGCGCGTTCTGCTGGCGATCGCCATGACGCCCGCCCCGGATCTTCTTTTGCTCGACGAGCCTGCCGGCGGAGTGGACGCGAAAGGGTTGGCGCTTTTCTACCGCATCGTGCGCGGCCTGCGGCAAACGCATGATATCTCGGTCATTCTGGTGACGCACGATCTTGCGGGGATCTATTCTTACGTGGACAAGATGGTGCTGCTTAACCGCGGCGTGATCGCCGAAGGCGCGCCGCAGGAGGTGCTGGCAGACGGTAAATTAGTGGAGGTATTCGGAGCGGCTTTGTGGAATATTTCCTGTCTGCCCGATATTGTAAAGGATAAGGGTAAAGGCGGAGATAATGCCGATTGACTTCTGGTACAAATTGGTGAACACCCTGCCTTTTGAATGGGCGCATTATGTCTTCATGGAAAACGCCCTGCTGGCGGTTTTGCTGGTCACCCCGCTGTTCGCTTTGATGGGAACGATGGTGGTCAGCAACCGCATGGTTTTCTTTACCGATGTCCTGGGGCATTCCGCGCTTACCGGTATCGCCATCGGCGTTCTGCTCGGTTTTCAGGACCCGGTATTGCCGATGCTTCTGCTGGCGGTGCTGCTTTCCGTAGGCGTCAACCTTTTGAAAAACATGACGCGGGCGTCTATGGATACCGTCCTGGGCGTATTGTTCGCTTTTATCGTGGCCTTGGGAATCGTTATCTTGAGCAGGCGGGGAGGTTTCGCGAAATACACCGGTTACCTGATCGGGGATATCCTGACCGTTACCCCCGCGCAGATAGGATGGCTGCTGGCGATCGCCGCGGCCGTTATGGTGTATTGGCTCGCCGCCGGTAATGCCATGATCTTCACCAGTATCAGTTCTTCTCTGGCGCGCAGCCGCAAGGTGAATACTTTCTGGGTGGAGACTAGTTTTACCTTGCTGCTGGCGTTGGTGGTGATCCTTTCTATAAGGCTGGCCGGGATATTGATCATAAATTCCTTGCTTGTGCTTCCGGCGGCGGCGGCCAGAAATATCTCCCGCAATATGCGCGCTTACACGGCCTGGGCGGTGTTGATCAGCCTTTTTTCCGGCATCAGCGGCTTGATCGTTTCTTTCTATTGGGGAACGGCGTCCGGGGCGACGATCGTGCTTTTCGCCGCGGCCTGTTACTCCGTCTCGGCGCTGTTCGGGGCGGGCAGGAACAGATAATTCCCCGAATATGAAAGAGAAAACGCTAAGCCCCGCAGCCGGTTAGGAATATCCGGCGCCGCGTTCATCCATCCCGCCTTCACCGCGCTTTCATACAGATATTGAAAATAAGCCGCTGATGGGACAGCTCTAGTTTTCGGATAATTACCGAGAAGCGCCGCCGGAGTAACAAGAGTTTTGCAAAGAGCGGGCGTCATTCGTACCGGATGAATTTTAAAAGAGATCCTACAATTTCCGGTGGGGAAAATAATTTACTGCGCACAGCGGCTTGATATTTGACGGCGATGATGTATACTGAAATATCTTTACGCGGAGTTCAAAAAGAAGTTTTCTAACGGAGGTGATGTAAAATGAGGAAGTTCGCGACGGCCTTAACGTTCATCTTTTTATTAACCGGTGCGATTATCTGCGGAGGTGCTTTTGCCATGGACGCGAAAACCATAGTGCTGGAGACCAATCTTGGGAATATAGAACTGCAATTGATGCCGGAAGTTGCTCCTAAGGCGAGCGAAAATTTCAGCAAGTTGGTTGAGAAGGGGTATTATAACGGAGTGATTTTTCACCGGGTAATCAAAAATTTCATGATCCAGGGAGGGGATCCAACCGGCACCGGACGCGGCGGGGAGTCCATATGGGGCAAGCCGTTCGAGGACGAATGTTCGCCCGCGACGACTTTTGACGCCCCGGGGATCCTGGCCATGGCCAACGCCGGGCCCGGCACAAACGGAAGCCAGTTTTTTATAACCACGGCCAAGACCCCCTGGCTCAATATGCGACATACTATATTCGGCAAAGTAGTTTCCGGTTACGATGTGGTGCAGAAAATCGAGAATGCCGCCACCGACTCCCAGGACAGGCCGGTTTCGGAAATAAAGATCGGCAAGGCGTATCTTAAATAAGAAAGATTCTCCGGAGTAACAAAAAAATCCAAAAAAAATTCAAAAAACACTTGCTTTTTCCCAAGGATTTATATAATTAAATAGATAAGGGGAGTTATTTACTTCTAAAACCGTTACAACAAACCCGCTTAAAAAGCGGAGGAACTTTGAATAGGGGGGGGTGAGATGACAGGCTGTTCTAAGACAAAAGGGACTTTTAGAACTGTCCATTTGATTGCCGATCTGGAAGCACCCAAAAAGATGAACGAGACTCCCGCGGCGGTGAAGAAATTGCTTTGGGGGGCGGCTAAAGCGGCCAACAATACGCCGTTAAAAGCTTCCGTATACAAGTTCCCCGTGCAGGGGATTACCGGCGTGGTGATACTGGCGGAATCTCATATCGCCATCCACACCTGGCCTGAGCATAATCATATCGCCCTCGATATCTTTACCTGCGGCGAAAATACCCGCCCTTACGCCGCCCTTGAATTCCTTAAAAATAAAATCAAACCCACAAAAGTAAGAGTCAAATTGCTGAAAAGAGGACTATAAAGTGAAAGCCATCTCCGCTAAGAAAGAAAAATGGTTTGTGGAAGCCGCTTTTCCCGGCATCAGGCGATGCAAAAAAGATACCTTCCGGGTAGAAAAGGAAATCTTTGCCGGCAGGACCAAATATCAAAAGATATATATATTCGAGAGCCTCGGGTTCGGCAAGATGCTCGCCCTGGACGGGATCATACAATTTTCCCAGAGCGATGAGTTTATTTACCACGAGATCATCGCCCACGTGCCGTTGATGACGCACCCGGATCCCAAAAGACTGCTGGTGGTGGGGGGAGGGGACGGCGGCGTTCTGCGGGAGGCGCGCAAGCATCCTTTGAAGGAAATGAGCTTGGTAGATATCGACGAGGAAGTGGTCGGGATGGCCAGGAAGTACCTGCCTTTCGTCTCGCAGGGGAGTTTCACTGACAAGAGACTGACTCTTGCCTTCCAGGACGGCAGAAAATTCATCAAGGCGCACAAGAATCATTTCGATATCATCGTGGTTGATTCCACCGATCCCGTGGGGCCGGGAAAAGCCCTGTTCCAGGGGGATTTCTATAAGAGCGTGCATGAGGCTCTCACGGAAGACGGCATCGCCATATTCCAATTGGGGCCGTTCTTGGACTTCGACATCATCATCAAGGGAACGGTGGAAAAACTCTCCAAACTGTTCACTTATCTTAATCCGGTCAGGCTGCCGATGCCTTCCTACAGCTGCGGAT
>DIEK01000058.1:0-400 GCA_002418595.1 Candidatus Omnitrophica bacterium UBA5776
GCGTTCCACCGTTGGTATCGCAGAGCACCAACACGGAGGCGCCGGCATCTCTGGCGGCCGACAAACATTGTAACGCGTAATCACGGTTGGCTTTATAGGCGTCAAAGAAATGTTCCGCGTCGTAGAAAACGGACAAACCTTTGCCGCGCAGGAAAGACACCGAATCCCTGATCATGGAGAGATTTTCTTCCAGCGTTGTCTTCAGCACGTCCCTGACGTGCAGATCCCAGGTTTTGCCGAACAGCGCGGCGCAGGAAACCTTCGCTTTCAGGAACGCCTTGAGGTTGGCGTCCTGCGAAGCCTTTATGCCCGGCCGACGGGTGGAACCGAACGCCACCAATTCCGCGCAGGCAAGCCTGCGTTTAGACATCTTCAGAAAAAACTCCATATCCTTGGGATT
>DIEK01000058.1:406-4135 GCA_002418595.1 Candidatus Omnitrophica bacterium UBA5776
GGCCAGCCTCCTTCGATATAATGGATGCCCGCTTTATCCAGCTCCATCGCGACGGCGAGTTTATCAGAAACGGTGTAGGAAATACCTTCCCCCTGAGACCCGTCCCGCAGAGTAGTGTCGTAAATGGCCACGCTGTTCTTCATAATCGCCTCTATTTCTTTTTACTCATGCCGAATTTATCGTGCAGTATGCGCACGGCTTCTTCAGCCGATTTCTTCTTTATGATACAAGAGATACTGATGTCCGAGGTGGAAATCATATCTATGTTTATATTGTCGGCTGCCAAAGCGGCGAACATCATAGCCGCCACGCCGGGATGTGATTTCATCCCCACGCCTATCACCGAGATGCGCGCGATGTCGTCATCCTGCAGTATCTCCCCCGCCCCCACGTTCGCCGCCGCCTCTTTAGCGAGTTTAACCGCCCTGGCCAAGTCGGACTTGGCGACGGTGAAAGAGATATCGGTTTTGCGCAGGTGGCTGACGTTCTGAACGATCATGTCCACGTTTATGGATTTCTCGGCCATAAGGCTGAATATCTTCGCGGCGATGCCGGGCTGGTCCTGCAATCCGCAGACCGTTACCTTAGCCTCGTTCTTGTTCAAGGTTATTCCGCTGACCATCAACTCTTCCATATCTTTTACCTCCCTGATTATCATCGTCCCCGGCTTATCCGAGAAAGAAGACCGGACATGTATCGGCACGTCGAATTTCTTGGCGACTTCTATCGATCTGGCCTGCATGACCTGCGCGCCCAAAGAGGCCATTTCCAGCATCTCGTCGTAAGTAATGGCGGAAAGCTTTCTCGCCGACGGCTCAATCCTGGGATCGGTAGTGAATATGCCTTCCACGTCGGTGTATATCTCGCACTCATCGGCCTTCAACTCTTTGGCCAGCGCCACCGCCGTCAAGTCCGAACCGCCGCGGCCCAAAGTGGTGATATCCTGCTCTGCGGTGACTCCCTGGAACCCGGCCACGATCACGATCCTGCCCTTTTCCAGCTCCGCCCTCACTTTAGCGGGATTTATCTTCAGGATACGGGCCCTGGTATGGCTGCGGTCGGTGATAATACCCACCTGCAGTCCGGTCATCGATATCGCCTCATAACCCAGCTTGTGTATGGCCATTGCCAGCAAAGCCACGGAGATCTGCTCGCCGGTGGACAAAAGCATATCCATCTCCCTCTCCGAAGGATTGCTGTTTATCCTGGCCGCCAGTTCTATCAATTCATCGGTGGTATCGCCCAACGCGGACACCACCACTATCAGATTATCCCCGTTCTTTCTGTAGGCGGCCACCCGTTTGGCTACGTTCTGTATTCTCTCCACGTTGGCGACTGAAGAACCGCCGAACTTCTGCACTAACAAACGTCCTTTCATCTAAACCTTCCTCCCATTTATGAAATAAGCCATTAATTCATGGCCTTTATCGAAAATAAGACCGCTTTTCCGCGCCTCGCTCTCGCTGTAAGCGGCGGCGTTCCCCGGGAGGATGTCCGGCCCGTATATCCCGAAACATACCGGGTCGGCGGCGTGGCTACGCAGCGCCACCGGCGTGGGGTGGTCCGGCATTACCAGTATGCGCAGTCCCGGCTGTTTTTTTGCAGCGTCAAGGAACCTGCGCACCACCGCGTGGTCGAAACGCTCGATGGCGGTTATCTTCTGCCGCAAGTCGCCGTTATGCCCCGCCTCGTCAGGGGCCTCCACGTGAACGAAAACGAAGTCGTGATTCTTCAGCGACTTGACCCCAGCCTCGGCCTTGCCTTCGTAATTAGTGTCGTAATACCCGGTGGCTCCAGGCACGTCTATCACGTCCAGGCCGATTATGCGCCCCAGCCCTTTTAGAAGGTCCACGGCGGAGATAACGCTTCCGCTGACCCCGAACATATCGCTGAAACGCGGCATGCGCGGTTTCACACCCTGCCCCCAGAGCCAGATCATATTGGCGGGGTTCTCTTTTAAATCTATGCGCACCTGGTTGATCTCGTGCGTCTCCAGCAGAACTCGGGAATCGCTCATCAGCTTGATCAGGTGCTGCGCGCCTCCGCCTTTAGGCAGATTGCGGGAAACGGTCTGCCCGGCGATGTCGTGCGGGGGCTTGCACTCAGTCTCGTGCAATCCCAACGCCGTTCCCCCGGAGGCAAGCATTAAATGCCGGTAGCTGACGCCCGGATAGAACCTGAAATTCCCGCCGCCGATGCCGCGGTCTATGCATTTTATGAGCTGTTCCGCTTCTTGGGAACTGATATGCCCGGCGCTATAGTCCTCCAGGATGTCCCCGGAGACGGTAATCAGGTTGCAGCGAAAAGCGACATCCCCTTCTTTCATCTCCACGCCGAGATTGGCCGCTTCCAGCGGGCCGCGGCCGGCGTAATACTCCGCGGGATTATATCCCAATATGGACATATTGGCCACGTCCGAACCGGCGGTCATTCTGTCCGGGATAGTCCTCGCGACACCGAGCATCCCTTTCCTGGCGAGAAGATCCATCGCCGGGGTGTCGGCCGCCTCGATCGGCGTCTTCCCCCCGAGTTCCTGCAAAGGGTAATCGGCCATGCCGTCGGCAATCAAAACGGCGTATTTTAATTTAGCTTTCTCAAGCGGCATTCTTGGACAACCTTTCCGCTATGCAGCGCACCAGATGCACGGCCAGATTCCTCTTGGAACAGAAAGGACCGCTCAATTTGCCTTCTTTAACGATATAAGCCTCATAAAGATTGTTACGTATGGTGTTGGCAACCACGATCTCCGCTCCGCAACGCTCGGCCAGATGCACGGCTTCTTTATGCAATTCTTTTGCCGCGGTCTGGGGCTCGAATTTGAAACCCACGAGCATAAGCGCGGGATCCTGCTTCTTTATGGAATCTATGATCTTGGGAGTGGCAGCCAGTTTCAACGCCAGATTCTTTCTGCCCGATGGGATTTTCCTGCGGTGAGCGTGCCTCGGCTGGTAATCGGAGACGGCCGCCGAATGTATCACCACGTCGTATTTGCGGCGGACGAGCTCGCGCGAGAGCTTTTCCCGCAGGTCGGAAAAGAACTTGAAAGACTCGGTATACTTACTGTTAACCAGTCTTGACTCCAGCAGAGACGGCCCCAACAGCAGGCGCACGGACGCCCCCATCTTCTTGACTTCCTCGGCCAGCAGCAGACCGGTTTCCCCGGTAGCGGTATTGCTGATCACCCGCACGTCATCGATAGGGACCCAAGTCGGCCCTGCGGTGATCAACACCTTCTTGTCCTTTAACCCGTTCGTTCGCTTCTTAATCTTGGCTGTCATTTATTACGACACTCCCGCTTGATCGGTTTTTCGCGTATCGAGTAAAAACGCGGCTTTTTTCTTTGCGCGCCGCGTTCTCTCTCCCTTGATCTCAAAACCCCATTTTCTCCAGTATCTCCTTCATCTTAGCGTCAACCGTCAACGGTTTCGCCACGCTTTTGATTGCCCGGTCAGGATCTTTCAGGCCATGGCCGGTCAGGATACAAACAATGCGCAGTTTCTCTTTGCCGGCGAAGAATCCGGCCGCGGAAAGTTTCAAAAGCCCGGCAACGGAAGCGCAGGAGGCAGGCTCGGCGAACACCCCGTCTTTTGCCGCCAGCAGTTTATACGCCTCCAGTATCTCTTCATCGGAGACCATATCTATCAACCCGCCGGACTCGTCCCGGGCCTGCTCGGCCTGTTTCCAGCTGGCGGGATTACCGATGCGGATAGCGGTGGCGATTGTCTCGGG
>DIEK01000121.1:0-147 GCA_002418595.1 Candidatus Omnitrophica bacterium UBA5776
GTTACCGTAGCCGTTACCGAATTAAAGCTCGTCTATCGTTTATCGGTTACGATGCCGGTATCGTCAATCGTTTAACGTCTTTCGGCTTTAAGACGTCTCCGTGACCGTGAACCGAAACGGGCTTCGTTACCGTAACCGTTACCGAAT
>DIEK01000121.1:187-7970 GCA_002418595.1 Candidatus Omnitrophica bacterium UBA5776
AGTATTGTGTCCCCGGAATTCAAATGGCCGCGGCCGCTGCCGGGGCTTGCAATTGCTCCATCACCGCCTGGGATTTCATTATCTTACCGAGATGGAAAGCGATAAAAGAATCGAGAATGAAGCATAATTCTTTCTTGATCTGAGGATTGAGGCCGAGGCCGAGCGTATTCTGTAAATCGTTTTTCTGTATGTATTGTATTGAGGCGACTGTTCCGCGAAAGATGGCGCGCGATTTAGGGTCTTTACGCGGGCAGTTCGAACAAAGCAGACCGCCGAGTGAGAGGCTGAAGCGTATCTCCCCTCCGCCGATACGTGAATCGCAGGAGACGCAGGAATCGAAATTCGGCTTGAAACCGGAAAGCGCCAGCATCTTGATCTTGAAAATGATGAGCAGTTTCTCGGAGACGGATGCGGCGGCCATGCGCTCCAGCACCGAAACCGTCAAGTCGAATATTTCCTCATTTTTGTCCTCCTGCGGCATCACCGCGTCCAGAAGTTCCATGACCATACTGCCGGCCGCGGATCTATTGAGGTCCTGCCGTATGGCGTTAAAGTTCTCCTTGATATCGCACTGGCTCACCAGATGCAGGGTTGAAGTCCGGCTTTTGTAAAAAACTATTTCGTTGCGGGAAAAAGGCTCGACGGTGCTGGCGAATTTGCGGGGGTCTTTTCTGATGCCCTTGAGTATTCCTCTTATCTTGCCGTGGTCCCTGGTATAGAAATCCGCCAGCAGAGAGGTCTCGCGGAAGTCGCGTTTGTTGATCACTAAAGCGTCTGTCTTGAGGATGGCCATTTATCGCCTTTGGGGTTCCGCCGTTTTACCGTATATCCTGTCTATCACGGCGTCCGTCTTCTCTTGCATTTTCGCCCGCTGGACCGCGGTGCGGTCGTCGTAACCCAGGGCGTGCAGCACCCCGTGAATGATGTAAACCAGGAGTTCTTTTTGCGCTGTGTTGCCGTATTGCGCGGCGTTTCGCGCCGCGGCCTGTGCCGAGACGGCTATCTCGGCCTCCAGCGCCTCTGTGCCGCCCTGACTAAGGTTGAAAGAAATTACGTCGGTGGGACGGTCATGCCCAAGGTAAAGTTCGTTTATCCGGCGTATCCGGCTGTCATCCATCACGCAGACGTTTATGCTTCCGCCTTTGGCGTAACCTTCCGCCTTCAGCAGAACCGAGACGGCCCGGCCCGCGGAAGCGCGGAACGCCGCGCCTAAACGCAGTCTATTCTGTAGATTTAAAAGTGTCAGAACGGTCTTTTTCTTGTCAGCAGGGGTCACTTGCCGTTATTCTCGGGGTAGTTTATGCGGCTGTGGTACATGCCGCTCAATATTCGGATGAATTCGGCGGAAATCTTCTCGAGGTCTTTCAGCGTCAGGTCGCAGGAATCAAGCTGTCCGTCTATGAACTTGTTGTTGATGATCTTGTAAACCAGGTCTTCGATATTCGCCGGCGTCGGCTCCTTGAGGGTGCGGGAAGCGGCCTCGACCGAATCCGCCAGCATCACCACCGCGGTTTCCTTGCTGTCCGGTTTTGGGCCGGGGTAACGGAATCCTTCTTCGTCCACCGGCTTGGCGGCGTCGAACTTCTCCAGCGCCCGGCGGTAAAAATAATAGACAAGGCTGGTGCCGTGGTGCTGGCGTATAAAATCGGCCAGCTTGGGATTCAATCTGTATTTTTCCGCCAGCTCCGAGCCTTCCTTGACGTGGTTCATAATGACCAGCTTGCTCATGGACGGCGAAAGGTCGTCGTGCTTGTTGAAACTCGGTATCTGGTTTTCGCTGAAGTATTCCGGTTTCGAGAGCTTTCCGATGTCGTGGTAGTAAGCTCCGATACGCGCCAGAAGGGCGTTGGCGCCTATGGCGCCGCAGGCCGCTTCGGCGAGATTGCCTACGATCAGGCTGTGGTGGTAAGTCCCGGGGGCTTCCAGTATCATCCTGCGCAAGAGCGGCTGGTTGAAATCGGCGAGCTCAAGCAGGCTGATGTTGGTCACGGTCTTGAAAAGGTATTCGAATACAGGCAGTATCCCGATGGCTATCACGCCGGAGATCAGGCCGTTTGCAAAAAGAGCGGCAATGCCGCAGCTTCCGTTCAGTTTGAATCCTTCCATCAGCACGAAAAGCGCGGATTGGATGATCCCTGCCACGACCCCCGCCCTTATCACGTCCATTCTGCGCCGGGTCTCCCTCACCAGTATGGAGGAAAACATGCCGCTGACCAGGAAGAAGACCGCTATATCCAGCTTGCCGCCGTATAGGGCGGCGACGGAGAAAGATACCGCCACGGTCAGCAGGAACGAAAGTTCCAAGCTGGAAAAAAGCAGTGTCGCCAGCATCGGGATAAGCGCGAAAGGTATGTAAAAAATACACAGACCGTTATTTATGACGAAGAAACTCCAGGAAAAAATGAGGGTGAATAAAAGCGACAGGTAAAGCAGGTTGCAGTTGTCCAGTCCGCATTTCTTGCGGAAGAGCGTCAGAGACGCCACAACCGCCAAAAGCAGAGGCGGCACGGTCATATCCACCCCAAGCAGCGCGGCCGCCGCAAAGAGTATGACGGAGAATATTATGATCCGTATTTTATTCTTCAATACCGTTTCTATCATACGCCTCTATGATCTTTTGCACCAGCGGGTGCCTGACGACATCGCTGCCGCTTAAATATGCGAACTTTATCCCGTCCACGCTCTTGAGGAGCTTCTGCGCCTCCAGCAGGCCGGCGGGTTTGCCGCCGGAGAGGTCGCTTTGAGTCGGGTCGCCAGTGATCACCGCCCTGGAGCCGAACCCCAGCCTGGTCAGGAACATTTTCATCTGCTCGGCGGTGCAGTTCTGCGCCTCATCCAGTATGATAAAAGCGTCATTCAGGGTCCGCCCGCGCATATACGCCAGCGGCGCCACTTCTATGACTCCGGATTCCATATATTTCTCGATGCGCGCCGAGTCTATCATATCGTGCAGGGCGTCGTAAAGCGGGCGCAGGTAAGGCGATATCTTTTCGAACATATCTCCCGGCAGAAACCCCAGGGATTCACCTGCCGCCTCCACCGCCGGCCTGGTGAGCACCAGCCTGCGCACTTCCCCNNGCTTCCACGCCGCAAGACATAGCCAGGTAGGTCTTGCCTGTCCCGGCCGGGCCAAGAGAAAAAACGATGTCGTGCTCCTTTATCGCTGCTATGTATTCTTTTTGGCCGGCGCTCTTCGGCTCGACTGATTTGCCTTTTTCCAGGTGCTGCCTGGGTTTCTCCGAAAGCAACACTCCTTCCAGGTCATAGGCGATCCTGCGGCTGGAGCTCATATTCCTGGCCAGACAGCGCACGTCCAGCGGCCGGCCGGTTTCTTCCGCAGAGAGCATGGCGTCGATCACGCTCTTGGCCTTCTCCACACTGCGGGAAGAACCTTTTATCTTCATACTGCCGCCGCGTAAATGGATGCGCACGCCGCATTCTTCTTCTATCTCTCTGATGTGGCGGTCGTGCGGCCCGAACAGCGCCTGGATATCGCTGCGGTCGTTTATATGAATATTTTCTTCCATCTATCTTTTTGCGCCCGTCATTTCAGGTTCTCTTCGGTTTCCTTCAACAGTATGCCTTCTTCCGGGATGTTTATCGTCTGGCCCGGGTATATCTTGTTCGGCCCTTTGAGCGCGTCCCGGTTTGCCTCGTAGATTTTCATCCACTTGCGGGTAGTGCCGTAGAATTTCTCGGATATCTTCTGCAGGGTATCGTTCTTCTGCACCGTGTATTTCCTGTAATTCTGGGATACCGGAGCTTCATCCTGCAACTCGTCTTCCTGGTATAATTCCCCGCTCGCCTGGGGCTCGGAGTCAACCTGTTCGACGGGCGCCTGTGCCGGGGCTTTGCTTTTTTCCCGGCTGCCGAACTCCACCTCTACCACCTGCGTAACGCGCGTGGTCTTTCTGTCCTTGCCGGCTTCTTCGGCGGGCGGCTGTCCAGTCAGATACCCGCGGTTGCCGGAAGAAAGATTCTGGTCAACGCGCTCTTTGGTCAACGGGTATGTCCTGGTGCTTACCAGACACCCGGAAAGGACGAATGCCGACAGCGTCAATATCCCCAAAAGCCTGGTTTCTTTCTTCATTTTTCCCTCCCGGAAGATTATTCCTTTGCGTTATTTTTTATGCCGAGCCTCCGCCTTTGCCCCGCGTCAGGCGGCCGGTTTCTTCAAAACGAGATTCAACTCTTTTAACTGCTTTTCTTCCACATCCGAAGGCGCCCCGGTCAACGGACAGCAGGCGGCGCTGTTCTTGGGAAAAGCGATCACTTCGCGTATACTGCTCTCTCCCGCCAGTATGGATAACAATCTGTCGATACCGAAAGCCGCTCCGCCGTGCGGAGGCGCCCCGTATTTAAAAGCGTTCAGAAGAAAACCGAAACGCTTCTGCGCCTCTTCGTCGTTCAGGCCGATGATCTTGAATATCTTTTCCTGCAATTCCGGGCGGTGTATCCTTATCGAACCCGACCCCAGTTCGGCGCCGTTGAGCACCAGGTCGTAAGAACGGGAACGCACCTTGTCCGGGGCGGCATCCAGCAGGCCGATGTCTTCCGGATGGGGAGAGGTGAACGGGTGGTGCTCGCTCTCCCAGCGGTTCTCCTCCCGGTTGAATTTAAAAAGAGGGAAATCCACAACCCAGACGAAAGCGAACGGTTCTCCCGTCTCGGGCCGCAGGTCAGGTTTGTCGCTGCCGTATTTTTCCTGCGCCTGCGCGTATGTCAGGCGCGGGAAAGGCGTTTTTATCTGCGTCCCTTTCAATTCCTTGACTATCTTCTGCATCAACCCTTCGGTGAGGGCAAATATGTCTTCCTCCCGCACGAAAGACATCTCGATATCAAGTTGGGTGAATTCCGGCTGGCGGTCCGCGCGCAGGTCCTCGTCCCGAAAACACTTGGCGATCTGATAATACCTCTCGATACCAGAAACCATCAATATCTGCTTGAAAAGCTGGGGCGACTGCGGCAGGGCGTAGAACATACCGCGGTTGACCCTGGAGGGCACGAGATAATCCCGCGCCCCTTCAGGCGTGGATTTCGTGAGGATCGGGGTCTCGCATTCCAGAAAATCGGCGGCGTTCAAATACCCGCGTATTATCGTATAAAGTTTATGCCGCATCGCGAAATTGCCGAAAGCCGCCGGCCTGCGCAGGTCCAGGTAACGGTATTGCAGGCGCATCTCTTCGTTTATCTCTCCCCCGTCCTCTATCTCGAAAGGAGGAGTAAGGCTGGCGTTCAGTATCTCGAGTTTCTCTCCCAGCACCTCCACCTCTCCGGTGGCAAGTTTGGAGTTGACCGTATTCTGCGGCCTGCGGTTGACCTTTCCCGTCAATTTTATCACGTATTCACTGCGTAGTTCCTGCGCCAGCGCGTAAGCCTCCGGCGCCTCTTTCGGTATGAAAACAACCTGGGTCAGGCCGTAACGATCGCGGATATCTATAAAAATAAGCTTACCGTGGTCCCTGCGGCGCGCCACCCAACCGCAAAGCACCGCTTCCTT
This sequence comes from Candidatus Omnitrophica bacterium UBA5776, assembly GCA_002418595.1. GTDB lineage: Bacteria > Omnitrophota > Gorgyraeia > Gygaellales > Profunditerraquicolaceae > Undivivens > Undivivens industriae. The sequence goes on from DIEK01000121.1 coordinate 5,688, forward strand.
TCCCTCGTCCGCGGCGCGTAGTTCACCGCATGTATGGGTCCTATACATTTTCCTTGAACCTTTCTTTTACCGCTTCTATAAGCGCGTCCCTCGCCGCGGGCTCCTGGGAGCCGGTGGACATATCCTTTATCAGCACCGTGCCGTTTTTAAGTTCGTCTTCGCCGATTATCAGCGCGAGTTTAGCTCCCTGCGAGTTGGCCGCGCGCATCGCGCCTTTTATGGATTTGCCTTCGTAATCCGTATCGGCGGATATCCCGGAGGCGCGCAGTTCCGCCAGTATCCCGGGGCAAGCGGCGCGCGCCCCTGTCCCCAGAGGCACGATGAAAACCCGCGGCCCGTCGGCGTCCGGCGCCTGCGCCTGCGAAACAAGCATTACCCTTTCCATACCGAAAGCGAACCCGCAGGCCCCTTTATCAGGCCCTCCCAACTCCGCTATCAAATTATCGTATCTGCCTCCGGCTCCTATGGCGTTCTGCGAGCCCAAGCCGGAGTGAGTGATCTCGAAAACCGTGCGCGTGTAATAATCAAGCCCCCGCACCAGGGACGAGGAAAGCGTATATTTTACCCCGCAGGAATCCAAACCTGATACTACCGACCTGAAATGCCCGGCGCAATCCGGACATAAATGGCCGCTTTCGAGGTTCAAACCGGCAACGGCGCGGCGGCAGCCCTCATTTTTGCAGTCAAGGATGCGCAGGACATTGACGTCCAGGCGCTGCAGGCACTCCGGACAGAGATCTGCGCGCTTGTCCTGTAATGACGCGCGCAGGCCTTCCGTTAGCTTTTGCTTGTCCTGAAGGCAGCCCAGCGAGTTAACGAGTATCTCATACCCGCTTATGCCCCAGGCCTTAAGAAGCGCATCGGCCAGCGTTATGATCTCGCTATCCAGGCAGGGATCGGAAGACCCCAGCGCTTCACAGCCTATGTGATGGAACTGGCGCAGGCGCCCTTTCTGCGGCCTCTCCGCGCGGAACATCGGGCCTATATAAAAAAGTTTGGCGAACCCCTGGCTTTTATCCAACCCGTTCTCCACATAAGCGCGGACAACGGAAGCGGTGCCTTCAGGCCTCAAGGCGTAGCTGTCCTCGCCCCGCTCTATGAGGAACATCTGCTTACCGACGATCTCTGTGGAGCCTCCCAGACTGCGGGCGTAAAGCGCCGCCTCTTCTATCACGGGAGTCCTTATCTCGCGGTAATTGTATAAAGCGAATACTTCTCTGCCGGCGTTCTCGGCATTCCGCCATAAAACCGCTTCTTCCGGCAGGATATCTCTGGTTCCCAGGACTTTTTTGAACATAGATAGTATGACGCGGGATGAAAAGCGGTGATAACCGAAAGTCTGCCCGGTCCCTATTTTTCGATTATAGCTCCCGGAACTTCAAGGCCTTTTTACTGCCGGGACCCCGGCCTGTATTCTATCGAGGCGCGGGAACTGACTTTTATGTTTTTTCGGAAAACCAACGTAAAACAACACACCAGGCGGGTTATTTTACCAGCTTCTTCATTTCCAGTCCCGGTTTAAAAACTACCACTTTACGCGGCGGGACAGGGACAGTCTGCCCTGTGCGGGGATTTCTGCCTGTTCTGCTTTTTCTCTCTTTGATCTTGAAAATTCCGAAATTCCTAAGCTCTATCTTCTCACCGCGCACGAGAGCATCCAGGATGCAGTCAAAGGTCTTTTGCACGACCTTTTTCACGTCTATCTGCTTCAATTTCGTATCATCAGAGACTTTAAGAATTATGTCTTTCTTCGTCACAGGACACCTCCGTTTCTTAAATCAATCCTTGAGCACTGCGGCTTGAAGGCCGTGGTTGACGGGATTGATATTGAAGGCAGGTCTTTTTCTCCGCGCCTTGTTGGATACGGCTTAAACGCTGCCGAACGTATCAAGTATACTACTTTTCGGATAAAACACAATATTTTTTTGTCTAACCGCCTATAAGGCAGAAAGATATAGGATATGCGCGGAGTTCAGGCATTAGGTCTGGCTGTCTGAAGATAGTGTTCGAAGCGCGGAAAATCGGGGATTTCTGCGGTTGGAGTAAAGTTCACCTGCCGTCTATCGTTTATCGGGACGCTGCCTTTGTCTTAGTCTTGCGTCTTTCGGTTTTAAGACGTCCCCGTGACCGTGAACCGAAACGGGCTTCGTTACCGTTGCCGTTGCCGAATTAAAGCTCGTCTATCGTTTATCGGGAACGCTGCCTTTGTCTTAGTTTTGCGTCTTTCGTTTTAAGCCGTCCCCGTGACCGAAAGCCGAAACGGGCTTCGTTACCGTAGCCGTT
>DIEK01000096.1 GCA_002418595.1 Candidatus Omnitrophica bacterium UBA5776
CTTTCATCTTTTATTTCATTACGACCCTGCTGGTGCTTTACGCCTCCAGGATCCGCGAGTATTTCGCCGACAGGGGATCGGTGGAACTCGGCAATTCCCCCTCTGTCCTGGCTTCCAGCCTTTACAAGCTGGTTTACGGCTCGGCGCGGACAGACAAGGAAGAGGTGCGCGAATACGAAGGGCTCAAGGCGTTTTTCGTCAATGATCCTTCCCAGGCGATGAACGAGATACGAGAATTGCGCCAGTTGGACACCAATAGCGACGGCAGCATAGACCTCGCGGAACTCGCCGCGTTTTCAAACAAGAATGTGCGCTTGAACTTCGCCGACAAACTGATGGAGGCGTTGAGCACCCATCCCAACATGCTCCGCCGTATCAAGAAACTGTCGGACTATAATCGCTGATATCCTGCCTCCGGATAGCGCACGACAAAATAGTCCACGGGTCCATAGGCCATAGGCCACGGAAATTCCGCGAAACAAATCCATATCTGTTCTTGCTGCGGAGTGTCGATCAGGGGTTGCCCCGATTCTCTTCTGTATTATTGACACCCCGCGGAAACTACTATATAATTATCTATCTTATATATACAAATCTCCGACAACCTCTAAGGAATGAATAATGGACATGCAAGAATTGATCGCGCAAAGAGAAGAAAAACTGGCCGCGCTGCGGAAAGAGGGATTCTCCGGTTACGATAAGGCCTCAGCCGGCAAAGGGCGCGTAAGCGTTACTGATGCCTTGGCCTCGCCGGAGGGGAGCAGGGTTTGTATTTGCGGCAGAGTTACCGCCAAACGTTCCCACGGCAAAGTGTCTTTCGTCGACCTGCGCGATGCCGGCGGCAGGATACAGCTTTACCTGCGTTCCGACGCCTTCGACGGCAAAGACCTGGTGCTGCTCGGACAGTTCGATATCGGGGATATCCTGGAGGTTTGCGGAGAGATATTCAAGACGCACTCCGGAGAGATCACCGTTAAGGTCGATAAAATGTCCATGCTTTCCAAGGCCTTGAGGCCGCTGCCGGAGAAATGGCACGGGCTCAAGGACGTCGAGATACGTTACAGGCAGCGTTACCTCGACCTGATATCCAACGAGGAGGTTCGCGGCGTATTCAAGGCCAGGGCCAAGATCACCGGTTTCATCCGTTCTTTCCTGGACGGCAGGGGGTTCCTGGAAGTCGAGACTCCCATGATGCATTCCATTCCCGGAGGAGCGGCCGGCCGGCCGTTCAAGACGCACCACAATGAATACGATATGCCGCTTTACCTGCGCATAGCCCCCGAGCTTTATCTGAAGAGGCTGCTGGTGGGCGGTTTCGAGAAGGTGTATGAGATAAACCGCAGTTTCCGTAACGAAGGCGTATCCACCAGGCACAACCCTGAATTCACCATGCTGGAGGTTTATGCCGCTTACGAGGATTACTCTTCGATGATGCGGCTTTGCGAGGAGATGATTTGCGGGCTGGTGAAAGAGCTGCACGGCGGCAGCAAATTCGTTTTCCAGGGCAAGGAGATAGACGTATCCACCCCCTGGAGAAGGGTTTCTTTCGCCGACACGGTGAAGGAACGGTTCGGCATCCTGCCTTCCGACGGGGCGGAGGAGATGCTCGTTAAACTGCACGCCGGCGGGATGGCAAAAGGCGCGAACCGCCTGAGCCGTTCGCAGGTCACCAAGATCATCGAGGACATCCTGGAAGAAGGGATGACCCCGAATCCCACTTTTGTCACCGATTATTTTACCAGTATGTGCCCCCTGGCCAGGACCAAAGCGGACAATCCGCTTTTATCGGAGCGTTTCGAGCTTTTTATCTCCGGGATGGAGACGGGCAACGCCTATTCTGAGTTGAACGACCCGCAGGAACAGAATGCGCGTTTCCGCGAGGAAACGGCGGAGGCCGGGCCGGAAGACGAGAAATCTGTTGACGAGGATTATGTTGTCGCTCTGGGGCACGGTATGCCTCCTGCCGGAGGGCTGGGCATAGGTATAGACCGTCTGGTAATGCTGTTGACCGATAAACCTTCGATACGGGACGTCATTCTTTTTCCGCTGCTGCGGCCGGAGAAGACGGCGGAGGAACCGCCGGCATGAACACGGCCCTCTTTGTCAGCCTGCGTTATCTGTTCACCGCCAGAAAAGAAAAATTCATTTCTTTGATCAGCCTGATTTCGGTGCTCGGTATAGCCATAGGAGTAATGGCGCTGATTATCGTTATAGCGGTAATGACGGGTTTCGACCAGGACCTGAAGGCAAAGATAATCGGCAATTATTCCGACATCACCATCTCTTCTTACCGCGGTATAGAGGAGGCCGGTTACTCCGGACTGGAGAAGAAGATAATGTCCGACCGGCGCGTGCGCGCGGTCAGCCCGTATTTGCAGGGGCAGGCTTTATTGAAGGACGCGGAGAGGCTCTTCGCCGTGGCTGTGCGCGGAGTGGATCCCGGGAGCCTCGGCAAGGTGAGCGGGTTCCTCGGATACCTGAAACAGGGTAGATTCCCGGAGCCTTCGGAAAAAGGAGTGGTCTTAGGCAGTGAACTCGCAAAATTTCTGAACGTCGGTCTGGATTCGCAGTTGACCGTTTATTCACCGCTGGGGAAACAATATCAGTTCAGGGTGTGCGGTATCTTTAACTCCGGAATGTACGACTATGATATGAATCTGGCTTTCACCGGCATCAAGGCCGCTCAGGAACTCCTCGGATCGGGGAACCGCCTGACCGCGCTGGCGGTCAAACTGGACAGGATGGAGTCGGCCGCCAGGGTCAAGGCCGCTCTTGAGCGCGATCTGGGAGCGGAATATAACGTCAATACCTGGATGGACGTGAACCGGAATTTTCTCGCCGCACTGCAGTTGGAGAAGATCACCATGTTCATTATCCTGACTTTGATAATATTGGTGGCGTCGTTTAACATTATCAGTACGCTTATAGTGATGGTGGTGGATAAGACCCGCGACGTGGGCATACTCAAGGCGCTGGGCATGACCTCGCGGGAGGTGAAAAAGATATTTATTTACGCCGGGGCGATGATCGGCGGGCTGGGGATAGCGCTCGGAGCCGGCGGGGGCCTTCTGGTCTGCGCGCTTTTGAAGAAATACCGTTTCATAAGACTGCCGCAGGATATTTATTATCTCGATCATCTCCCGGTGGCGGTGGAGATCTGGCCGGACGTGGTAATGATCGTCGGCTGCGCCGCGGCCATCGTGATGGCGGCCACCCTTTATCCGGCGGCCAAGGCCGCGCGCCTGGAACCTGTGGAGGCAATACGTTATGAATAATCCCGGCGCTCCGGGCGCGCTGGAAGCGAAGAATATCCACAAGGCTTATTTTCATTCCGGCAGCGACCTGCAGATCCTCAAGGGCATAAATCTGTTTCTTCCGGCCGGCAGTTTCACGGCCCTGGTCGGGCCATCAGGAGCGGGAAAATCTACCCTTTTGCATATACTCGGGGGGCTGGACAGGCCCACAGAGGGGCAGGTTTTGGTCGGCGGCAGGAACATTTACGGCATGGACGATGCCGCGCTTTGCGCCCTGCGCGCGAACAGAATAGGGTTCATTTTTCAATTTTATTATCTGCTTCCGGAATTCACGGTGCTGGAGAATGTGATGCTGGCGGCGCACATCGCCGGCGGCAGGTCGTCTTTCGAGACGGAAAAAGAGGCTAAGGAACTGCTCCGTTCGGTGGGGATGGAAAAGCGCGCGTCGCATTTTCCTTCTCAGCTTTCCGGAGGGGAACAGCAGAGGGCGGCGGTCGCCAGGGCTTTGATAAACAGGCCGGAGTTCCTGTTGTGCGACGAGCCTACCGGTAACCTGGATTCTGTTTCCGGGGCGGAAGTCACCGATCTTTTGAAGAGGATAAACAGGGAGAAAGGCACCACCTTGGTCCTGGTGACCCATAACCAGGAACTCGCGCGCGTTGCCGAAGCGGTCTATTCGTTGAGGGACGGTTTGCTGCACGCGACAAAAGCGGTTCACGCTCCGCAGACCGTAGCCCATAGATGAGCGCTGCTCGCGGCGGCGTGGACACCGGATTTTTTTCAACCGCGTCCGTCGATTGTCGGACGGGGAATAACACCTTGGCCAATCCGGGTTGATCGCGAAAGAAACCCCGGACTGAAGCCCGGGAAAATTCATTATCTTAATTTGGGAGGAAGTAATGAAAATCTACATCAATGGAAAGTTTTACGAGAGAGAAGACGCCAAAATATCCGTGTTCGATCACGGTTTCCTTTACGGCGACGGGGTGTTCGAAGGCATTCGTTCTTATAACTGTCTGGTTTTCAAGCTTAAGGAGCATATCGACCGTTTATACGAATCCGCGCACACCATCATGCTCGATATAGGGATGACCAAGCAGGAGATGATCAAGGCGGTGCTCGACACTTTGAAGGCAAATAAACTCAAGGATTCTTACATCAGGCTGGTGGTCAGCCGCGGGACGGGAGATCTCGGCATGGATCCGCGCAAGTGCAC
>DIEK01000009.1 GCA_002418595.1 Candidatus Omnitrophica bacterium UBA5776
GCCGCCGCTCCGGGACGCACTTCCTCTTCCACCAGCGAATTCCAGGTCTGGCAGTCCGGACAGCGCCCCAGCCACCGCGGCGAACGATAACCGCAGTTCTGACAGATAAAGGCGGTTTTCAATTTCATTGCGATAAAAGATATTCCGCAGCGTTTCTTTTTACAGGTACTGGAAGCGTTCCTTGTTCTTGGCGTAACCGACCGCGATCTCGCGGTCGATTATTCCGTCCTGCACCAGCTTGATCAAAGAAGAATCCATAGTGTGCATGCCGTATTCGCCTCCCGCTTCCAGGTAAGCGGGTATCTGTTCCGACTGTTTCGTCCTGATTAGGTTCCTGATGGCCGGAGTGGCCACGAGGACCTCGGTGGCGAGCACCCTGCCTGTTCCGTCGCGTCTCGGTATCAGGTGCTGGCCGATGATACACTCTATACAGGAGGCCAACTGCACGCGGACCTGTTCCTGCTGGGCCGCCGGGTAGACGTCGATGATCCTGTTGATGCACTCGACCGTATCGGGAGTATGCAGGGTGGCCATGACCAGTTGTCCTGTCTCCGCAGCGGTGATGGTCTTGGAGATCGACTCCAGGTCGCGCATTTCGCCTACCAGGATGACGTCCGCGTCCTGGCGAAGCACGTGTCTCAAGGCGTTGGCGAAAGAAAGCGTGTCCGTACCCACCTCCCGCTGATGGATTATACTGCGGACATTCTTATGCACGTATTCGATCGGGTCTTCGATGCTGATGACGACACTCTCTCTGTCGTGGTTGATCTTGTCTATCATCGCCGCCAGGGTGGTGGATTTACCGCTGTCCACCGGCCCGGTGACGACAATCAAACCTTTGCGCCGCTTGGTTATGTCGTCGGCTATTCCGGGAAGGCCGAGTTCGGTGAAAGTCCTGATCCGGTTGTTGATGATCCTGAATACCGCGGAAAGACTGCCCCGGTCAAGGAACATATTCACCCTGAAACGTGTGCCTTCCGGTATGAAATAGGAGAAATCCAGCTCCAGCCTCTCGTTGAAAAGGGCGCGCTGTTTCTCGTTGATCATGCTCAAAACCATCCTCTTGAGATCCTCGGCGCTTATCGGCAGTATGTCCAGGTGGAAGATCTCTCCCTCGATCCTGAAGATCGGCGGCTGGCCGGAGACCATGTGTAGGCTGGACGCCTTGCGTTTTATCGCCAGTCTCAATATGGAATCTATGTCTATCAACTGGACGTATTTTTCTATCGCGGCCTGGTCGTCTTTCTTGATCTCCTCGAAGAGTATGCTGTGCAGGTAACGTTTGCGGGCCGTCTCCTCTATCCTGTTGACCTTGCCCTTGATCTTCACCGTGTGGGGCAGGGACGGCACCATCAGTTCGGCTTCGACGCGCGTGCCGAGCTGAAAGAGTTCCTGGATCTCGAACGCGACGCTTTTGGAACTCAAGTCCACGCTCATGGCGGTCATAGCTGGCGCGTCCTCTTTTCCCAGGACGCGGTACCGGATGGGAAAATGACTTATTTTTCTTTTTGCGTTCCTCTTATCCACTATTCCTTGCGTCATAATCTTCAGCCTCCTCTCGAAAATCTGCCGAGAACCGCGTTACCGCTCCGCAGGAGCGCGCACGCTTTTCTCCTTGGTTTTCCAAAACAGTTTCCAGGGATTCCTCCTTATGTCTATCACAAGCGCATCCACTTCCCGGTAAAGGGTATCGTCGAACAAGAAACGCCCGAGCGTGCCCTCTCCCCGTTTGATCCTGTTAAGCGCATCCTGAATGTCGTTTAACAGAACGCGGGCGGTCTCGGTCACCTCATGCATCGCCACCGGGTCGTTGCCCTTGACCACCGAATCGGGTTCAAGCGCGACGGCGGAGTTGGTGCCCGGCATGATCTCTACGTATTTCTCCCCGAGCAAGCCGAGGGTGTTCACCCAGACCCTGGAATCCGCCGGGATACTGACTTCTTTTTTCACCCATACCGATACGTTGACGGAGGTGGAAGCCCCGTCGGTAACCAGGGATATATTCTTAACCTCTCCGACGTCCACCCCGGCGAAACGCACCGGCGCCCCTATCTTCACCCCGTTTATGAAATGGAAGGTGAAATTAAGACGGTATCCCGACCTAAGGGTCCTGAAATCGCCTATCAACAGTATGAAAACGACCAGTATCAACATCCCCACGGCGACAAAAACGCCGACTTTCAACTCGAGATTTGACCTCTCAACCCTCATTTTTTCCCCCTATTTTGCTCCGGAATGCACGGAGCTGGTATCGGTTATCGGACCGGTGGACAGGCCGTTGATGAACTGCTGGACCACCGGGTCGACCGAATGCTGGATCTCCGCGGGCGTCCCCTCGGCGATTATTCTGCCCTCATAAAGCATCGCTATCCGGTCCGCGACGGAATAAGCGCTTTTCATGTCGTGGGTGACCACTATGGAGGTCACTTTCAACTTGTCGTGCAGGCTGCGCATCAGCCTGTTTATGGAATCGGCGGTTATCGGATCAACACCGGTAGTCGGTTCGTCGTAGAGTATGATCCGCGGGCGGGTGCATATCGCCCTGGCCACCGCGACCCTCTTCTTCATCCCGCCGCTCAATTCCGAGGGCAGCATCCCCTCGATCGAATAAAGCCCCACCAGCGCCAGCGACTCGCGCACCCTTTCCTTAAGGGCGCTCTTCTCCATGCCTCCGTGTTCCAGATAGCGGAATCCGACGTTCTCTCCGACGGTAAGCGAATCAAAAAGGGCCCCGCTCTGAAAAACCATCTCTATGCTCCGGCGGACGCGCTCCAGTTCCTCTTCCTTAAGGCGAGAAATGTCTACCCCGTCCACGAAGACGCCGCCGGAATCCGGCTTCAGCAGGCCGATGATGTGCTTGAGCAAAACGCTCTTGCCGCAGCCGGAGCGCCCGATGATGACCAGCGTGCGGCCTTCCGGTATCTGCAGATCGACCCCGTCCAGCACCTTTCTGCCGCCGAAACTCTTGTGAAGCTTTTTGATCTCTATCATTTTACGGAAAAATGAAATAGAACAGCGCGGTAGAGAAACAATCCGTCGCTATTATCAAAATGAACGACGTTACCACCGCCTTCATTGTGGCCCTGCCGACCCCTTCCGAGCCGCCCTGGACGTTGAAGCCCTCGTAACAGCTTACCAGGGCTATAACCATTCCGAATACGATGGTCTTGCCTAATCCGGTAAAAAGATCTTTAAAAAGCAGGGCGTCGAAAGTCATCTTCGTGTATATGGTCGAAGATATGCCCAGTTTGTAAACACAGATCAGATAACCTCCGAAAATGCCGATGATGTCCGCGTAAAGGGTCAATAACGGCAGCATCAACGCCAGCGCAATCAGCCTGGGCACGACCAGATATCTGATCGGGCTCACCGAGAGGGTCTGCAGGGCGTCTATCTGTTCCGTGACCTGCATGGAGCCGATCTCGGCGGTTATGGCGGCGCCCACCCTGCCGGCCACGATCAGGGCGGTGATCACCGGCCCCAGCTCGCGCACCAGCGAAAGCGCCACAATAGTCGCTATGTACATCTCCGAACCCAGCCTCTGCATCAGGTAGGCGATCTGAAAAGTGAAGATCACCCCGATGAACAGGGAAATTAGCGCCACGATCGGCAGGCTGTCCACTCCGGCCTTGCGCGCCTGTTCCAGCACGCGCCCGCGTTTCAAGGGCGCCAGGAAGGTCCAGCGCACCGCCCTGCCGGACAGGATCGCCAGGCCGCCGAAGAAAAAAAGCATAGCCAGGACTTTCGCGCCTATCTTGGAAAGTTTATTCCTTAACATCATTCAAAAACCAGTTCATCCTTGCCGAGCTTGACCTTGATGGCCGCCCCGTCGTTCAACTTCCTGGAAATGATCTCGGAAGCAAGCGGATCTTCAAGGAACCTCTGTATGGTCCTCTTCAACGGTCTTGCCCCGAACACCGGATCAAAACCGCGTTCTATCAGGAACTCCTTGGCATCCGCAGCGACTTCCAGGGATATCCCCTGCTCGCGCAGCCTTTTTACCACCTGCTCTATCTCGATATCGACTATACGCCGGAGGTCCTCCCTCACGAGCGGACGAAAGACGATGATATCGTCCATCCTGTTCAGGAATTCCGGTTTGAAAGTGCGCTTGACCTCTTCCATAAGCTTATTCTTTATATCGTTATAGGTGACCTCCTCGTTCCCGGCGCCGAAGCCCAGAGAAGCGTTCTTGCGTATCAACTCCGCCCCCACGTTGGAGGTCATAATGATCACCGTGTTGCGGAAATCGACCTTGCGCGCGAAGCTGTCGGTAAGCCTGCCGTCCTCCAGCACCTGCAAAAGGAGATTGAAGACGTCGGGATGCGCTTTCTCTATCTCGTCGAGCAGAATAACCGAATAAGGCCGTCTGCGCCCCGCTTCCGTGAGCTGGCCGCCCTCCTCGTA
>DIEK01000094.1 GCA_002418595.1 Candidatus Omnitrophica bacterium UBA5776
CGTCGTCTTTTTGCCGTCTTCGGTCAGCTTGGTCCCCGACAGTTTCGAAGTGAAATATTGCCATTCGTTGGTGGCGCTGAAGGTCTCGGTATATGCCCTACCGCTCGTGGTAACGATATGCACAGACACCTCTTCACCGCCCTGCCTGCCTTTTACGGCGAACCCGAGATACTTATAATAACGGCGCGCCGGGAATTCGGCGTTCGCGAGAGAAATGGAAACCGTGGTCTCCGGATTGATTATACGGTAGTAATTACCTTCCGCATCATAATCGGATTGATAGATACCGTCCTCTCCGGCAATTCCTTCCCCGTCAAATCCGGTTATCAGGAGATTTCCGTTCTTTAGCGCCAAGGCTTCTCTTTCTTCCGCTGAAGCGGCCGCGGAAGCTTCTTGACGATAAGCGGCCTTTACCAGAGATTTTCCGGTTTGCGCGGCCGCCGCCGGAGCATCCAGCCTTTCTTCAAGTCTGTTCTCAAGCGGGACCTCCGCGGCAACAATCTCTTTTACGGACGGAACAACTACCGGGGCCGCAAACGTATCATTCCCGGCCGGTTCCGGAACGGGCACTGCCTGTCCGCTTACGGCTGAAAGGCCTTCCACACGGCTCTCTACCACAGCGGACGGCTCTGCCGCGGATACAGCCGGAGCTGTCCCGTTTTCAATCGTGGAGGCATTCTGCGCGGAGGTATTCTCCACAGCCAAAACCGTCCCGCTTTTCGCGCCGATGCTTAACGGGTCGAATTTATTCTCCGCCAGATATACATACGCCGTGCCGGCCATCGAAGACTTGACCGAAACCGGCGGCGTTCTCCATCCCTGCAGGGTATCTGCGTCGCTTAAAGAAGCGTAGGGCAGGCCGCCTTCAGTTGTCCTCATTTTCTCCATTTCGTTGAGATAGAAATTATATCTATCCTCGTCCAGGGACAACCACGCCAAAGCATTGTGCGCCGTCCATTCCGGAGTTACCATTTCCTGTCCGGACTGGAAGGCGAAACCCGTAACTTCCACTGAAGCCCCGTCTTCTTTCGTATAAGAAACAGTGACTTTCGAGTTGTATTCTCCGGCTTCCAGCATATTTTCTTTATCCAGGCCGGGGATACCGGACGATACGCCCCAGGCCTGCACATCGCTGCTCAGAGTGTAGTCCTTGTTCCCGTTATCGTCTATCCCTCTCAAGAGGCGGGTGCCGTCATACATCTCGGTAGTTATCCAGGAAGAGACGGCGTCCCGCGCTTCCGCATATACGGCTTCACCTGTCTTATCAGCCAGATATTTCGTTATGGCGTAAACATCTATATTATGTTCCGTATAAACCCTCTTGCCTACCGACTGCCCGGCAACTCTGCCCTCGGCAACGGCGCCGTTTGCCTGCTGCAGGGACAATATCGAGTCGGTTATCTCCTTCATTACCGCTACATAACGGTCATCGTTATAATTCTCCGTGTACCAGGCCATCGCCAGCACTATCCAGGCCGCCGGCCCCACCATCTCATTCCATTCCGCCGGATTGCCGCTGTTGACATCGTAAGCAGTGTAATACAACCCGGTGGTCTGCGCCCTATCCGCGTCATAAGCGAAGAAATCCAGCACTTCCTCGGCAGAGGCCCTGTCCCCTGACTGCATCATCGCCATTGCCCCTATCGCTTCATCATAGGTCATACCGTAAGCGCCTAACTCCGGATGTCCCGGATGGCTGATAAACAGCCCGGTCGAGCCTCTATTATCCTTCATCCAACCCAGGGCTTCTTCGTGCACGACCGCAGCAGGCGCATCCTCAAATTCATCCGTAACATCCGCCGCCTCCAGAATCTCCCCGTTATTCAACAGTTTCATATCCTGCACCCGAACAGGCACCGTCCTGTCATTCAACTTCCTGCCCCAAGCCGATTCGCCGTAATGAATGATTATCTTGTCGATATTCGCAAGATCGACAAGTTTAAACTCGGACATCGGGATGTCAACCGTCTGCGTGTCACCGTCCAGCACCACAACTCTGCTTGTCCCCATATCGCTGGAGGTGGATTCCGTCGCATCAAGCATCTGCACAATGATCTGCTGGCCTTCCACGCTGCCGCTGATATTCAATCTCAAAGTATTATACGCGCTGGCGTCTATCGGTTCCTCCAAGTCGAACTCTATTGAAGCCCATCCTTCTCCGGGAATGTAATACGGACTCGAGACATCGATGACCAGAGTATTGCCGTCCTGCGCGGAGGCCCCGGATGCTTCAACGGCAATATCGGCTATCTCGGGGGTATCGGTATGCCTTGTATCTGCAACAACAGATATACTCTCGGCGGATTCACCGGCGCCGTTTTCTGCCGATACGACTACGCTTGTATTCACAGAGACATTCTCAACAGCCGAAACCGTCACGTTATCCGCGCCGACAACGTTACTGCTTCCTTCCGGAGTGGCTGTGCCGTTTAACGCGGGTTGCGCGCTCGTAACGGCATCTTCCGCTGACGGTTCGATCTCGGGCACAACTTCTGGAGCTATCTCATTTTCAATCGTGGAGGTATTTTGCGCTGCGGATGAAGCTGTTTTTGTTTCTTTGTCGGCTTTCTTCTCCAGGTAATCTTCCGGAGGGCCTGTGGAATCAAGCCTGCCCGGAAGACCGAGAACGTTGGAACCGACATACCCGGTGGAGATTCTGGATGCTTTCTGGTTGACCTGGAATATATCCGGGCTCGCGAGCATACGGCTGTAATATCCTTCCGGACGAGTCCCGTTCACAGCTTTCAACGGAGCAATTATTTGGTTATACGTATCATTCGATAGAGCGTCGGCGCGCATAAAGAATCCTTCGCTGGTGACCACGCCGCGGTTGCGGTCCCCGAAACTCGCGTCAATCACGTAAACCGCGGAATCATCGTTGAGGTTCCCGGCGTTGAACTTCAAATTAGCATACGTCAGATTACCGTCCCTGGCTATCTCTCTGCCGGCGGCGGAATAATAGACGTCGTAAAAACTCCAGTTAGAAAGATCGGAACTCATTCCGCTGGTAATGTGCGCCACGTAAGCGGCGTTCTTCCTGGCTTGCTTTACGCTTTCGCTTACGTTCTGTCCGACGTAAGAGATTTCGTCGGGATCCCTGTAGTCGAGCTGCTCGTATTTCCACAGGCCGCTTCCGGGATCATTCTGATATTCCGCGGCCAGGCCGGAGCCTACGGCATAGATCTCGGTGTAATCGGCGGCGGCGCTGCGCACCTGTATTGTATTACCGTTGGCGCTGATTATGGAAGTCCCGTCATTGAGCACCACCCTCGCTATCCCTGCGCCGATGTATGTCACCAGATCCGAAGAAGCCCCTTCGCCGGGCGACCCCATATCAACCAGAGCCACCGCGTCCTCCACGTTATAATCAACTCCGCCCACATACACGTATTCTTCGATCTTATCGTCCCGAAAATCCCAGGTGATCTTGTTCTTCATATTCCCTTCGATGGAATCGACGATCTTGATATCTCCGGGCAGGGATATCCCGAAACCGGGGACATTCTCCATTTTCATGGTCGTATTATTGACGTCGAAGAAGGAGATCGAATTATACTTGGAGAGGTCGAATTTCAGGTAATCATCCCCTTCCTGCCTCGGTGTGTTCAACGAGATAATCTCATCCCGAGTTATGACCTTATCGTTATTGGCGTCTCTCACCAGCGCCGCCGTCATCGGGCGGGAATAACGGATCACGCCGTTATTCTCGCTGAAATTGAAGAGTATGCCGATGTAAAGATCCGGCTTCGCTTTATCCAGCGCCTGCAATTCCTCGTTCAACAATACCGACTGCGCCGCCGCGTTTAGCATCGGTTCATTGTGGCCGTTGCGCACGCTGGTGCTGAACATCCCGGAATACAAAGAACTAAGATAGTCGTTGGAATTTGCCATCTCGTAATTTATTCTGCGCATCAACATCTGCGGAGTAATAGCGCGGGGTTCCTTTATATAATCCTTTAGCGGCTTCAGATTCACGCCGTAAGTTTCCCCATTCTCCTCCACTATTTTCAACATCCCGGTTGAATCCAAATCTTTTTTGAAAGTCAACAGTTCGCGGCCCAGGATATCGTTGTAATGAATATCCCCGGAATAACTCCGTTCGATATAAGAAACCACGTCGTTCAGCTCATCCGGCCTCAGGCCATAAGCCAGTTCAAGCTGGTCCACGCCGCGTTTAAGCTCATCTCGCGTGACATAACTATTAACGAAAAGCATGCCGATAAGGCTGTCGATCGCCTTGTTCCTGTTCTCGATCTCCTGCGCTGTGCGGTAGGCGGCGTCCATGGCCGCATGCTCCCTGCCGAGCTTCTTGGCATAAGCCAGCAGCTTCTCTTGACTATCTATCCCATTGGACCGCAGGATGTTCAGTCTTTCTTCATGACGCCGCTGCTGCTCAACAACCTCGGCTTTCCGGATATTCTCCGCAGTCAGGACGTCATCTATAGTTTTTTGCACTACTGCAGCGTTTTTATACCAAACCGGGTGCTCAAGAATGATCTTCTTTATTTCCTCGACGGACAAGTCTTTAACGGGAATGCCGATCACCGAATCGTTCACTTCCCTGGCGGCTATCTGTTTCCCGGTTTCGTTGAAATACAACTCCCTCCTCTGCCCGTTAACTTCATGCCCCACATAGGTATAGCCGGTACCGTTATAAGCGCCCGGCCGGTAATCGTAGAAAATCACTCGGCTGAGATCGCTGGAATGAGGGTCATCCCTGTATCCTTCGGCGAGCACGATGTCATCATGCCTAAAAATAATCTTACCGCTCTCGAACTCAAAAGCGTCTCCGTAACGTTCTTTTAACCACTCGTATTCGGACCCTTCTCTCAATTCTTCCTGTGCCTTGATGCTCAAATACTGAAAATCAGGAAGCACCGTCAGGAAATCCCTGTCTATTACAACACCGGAGTAATAATCCAGGTTGTCGTTTATCCCGTCGCATATATCCTGCTCCGACCAGCCTTTAGCGGGGGCGGCAGCGCTTAAATTCACTGTTTCGTTATAGTCCAACTTGCTGGTGCCGTTATAATACTCGACCGTCTCCTTAGCGGAGCCCGCCTTTAACCTGTGCAGTTTGTAAGTATAAGCCGTGCCGTTGACCTGTTTGTCTTCGCCGCCGCGGAAATCGAAGTACCAGACGGTCCTAAAATTATCTCCGACCTTGTCGTTTGCCGAGGCCAGCGGTTTTTCCGAGGCGAAAGAAATGAAGTGTCTTGAGCCTTTGTGTATATATTCCTGTCTGCCTGTAGTTGTTTCAGGCATATTGTATCTGAAATCTATGTAAAGCTTGGGCAGGGCTTTTTTCATCGCGGCCGATGTGCGGTTATCGGCGAGATAGACGCCGACCGCGTCCCAAATAGTGGAACCGTTGTCCAATTCCGCGGTCAGTTCATTGATCCGCTCCTGTTCGACCAGCCAGGAGACATATACGTTCAGGGCGCGGGCGGATGCCAGGGCCGAGGAATTGTTCTTTTGCGCGGCTTGGGAAACATTGGAAACAATCAGCATATCCCTGACTACGCCCGGCCTGAAGATATTCTCCAGGTCCGCCGGGCCGATCAAATCTATTGCCTGCATTTCCAGATCTACGTCCGCGGGCGCGGCGGGTTTAAAGGTCTTATTTATGTTGTCCCAATAGTCCCTCTTCAACGCCCAGAGCAGATTCTCCCTGGCTTTATACCATTTCTGGTCATGGGTGGCATCATACAGGTCGCCGTAAACCTTGACCCAGCGCATCTGGTCGAGCGTGGAAATAGCATCGTGTCCGTTGCGGACAATTCCGTCTCTTTCGATATTCGACTCTTCCGCAAGCCCGGAAGCCAGTGATAAATACTGTTTATCTTCATCGCTCTGTCCGCCGAGTTCGTAAACTTCCAGCGCCGCCTGGGCGATTTTGGAGGCGTCCGCGTCAAATATCAATTCTGCGGCATCCATACCCGACAACGCGAAGAACTTGTTTAAATTCTTTTTTCTTGAGGTGTAATTGCCGTTGGAATCCAGCGCCGCATCGAGATAACCGTTGTTCTCTTGCGGCTCAATCGCTGACTGCTCGCTTCTTGCCTCTTCCTGCGCCCGCGCCACTCCCATCATCAGCCAATTCGGCGCCGCAAGCGCGGCGGCTTCTACGCTATTATCCACGTCAACCGCCCGGCTCACTGTAGCTTGTTCCTGTCCTGATATTTCGTTCTGCAAGGAGTCAAATAATCCTTTTGTAATGCTGTCATCCGGATTTAACCACAATGATGTCTCAAAAGAGGCAATCGCTTCATCGTCTTTTCCTGATATTAAAGATTCCAACCCCTTAGATCGCCAATAACCCGCTGAATTAACCGATTCTTCATATCCCGGATATCTATACATGACTGGCGCCAGCAATGATAAATAGTCCGCGGACGAATTCTTCAAAACAAGAATCGTTTCATTGCCATTATAATAATCATTTAGATTGATTATCGGGCCGGCTTTTTCTTCGGTTTTGGCAGAAGCCACATTACCCATAGCGTTGTAATTATAATTTCCGACATTTATTCTTGGTAATATTATTTCTCCATTTGAAACAATTATTCCCCGGTCATTATTGATCGGGATGAAAATTAAAGCGTGGTAACCGCCCGAGGGATGACTACTTATCCCCTCATATGTCAGCCCTTTCATTCTTAGGGCTTTTTCAAACAGCACAGCAAAACCAACGCAGTTCAGCTTGCGGTTAGATATGATCAAAGGATTAAAATCAAGGCTAAAACTATCTTCATCACGGGTAAATCCTTCCCTGCCGCCTTCTCTAAATATATCCGACAACTCAGCCACTACTCTAACCGCTAATTGCTCATCATAAAATATATCGGATGGCTCGCCATAAACCATCTCGGATGACTCGCCAAATAAGGGATTATTGCTATCGTCTTTCAAGCCGGAGAAATATTGTTCCCACGCCGTGGCGTTAGCCTCGGATATTCCCAATACCATAAAATCCACTGCAGCATCAGCCGGTATATACGAGGCTTCTTCTGTCTCGTGATGTAAATTGTCCCAATCCGCCGCGCTCCACTCCTCTTCCACGCTTCTTTCCCGCCTCGAATGAGGGACTACAACTACGATATTACTCACGTCAGCACCCGCTTCTTGCGCCCTCGCCATCCCCATCATTAGCCAATTCGGCGCGGCAAGGGCGGCGGAGGCAATGGTGGTCTCATTCTCTTTTGCCGTCTCATTACGCTCCGCTTCCAATGCTCCCGCTAACGCCCCAGCCACGCTGATACCGGGCATAACGGCGACTTCCCTATCTCCACCTATCACTACCTCCGGCAGTTCGAGTTTCATAGCGTCAGGGTCTATAGACCACGGTATCACGGTCTCATTCTCTTTTGCCGTCTCATTACGCTCCGCTGGCAACGCTCCTGCCACGCTGATATCGGGCATATCAATAACCTCCGGACTCTTTATCCTCTCTTCTGTTTTTGTGTTCCAATTTTGAGAATAAATAATCGTCTTGGAATTCATATCTTCTTCCAGAAGCCTTATTCCGTTATCAGGCTCATACGGAAAATAACTGCAAAGACAGAAGTTCCGCGGGAAGTCAAAATGGTCATTAATTACTATAAGAGATACGGGCATATACCCCTCGCCTAATCTTGCATGAAGCTCATTGCCGTAACTTTCACCTTCAATTATGTTTGAGAAAGGATCATTTTTCAGTATGCCTACCACCGGGGTAATGATAATATGGTTTTGTCCATTATAGGTAACTACCTTTTGTTTCTTTTCTATCAACTCTTCGGCTTTTGCTAAAGTCGCGTTTTTGATCATAATAACAGCATCCGGATCAGAAATTTCTCCTGAAGACCATCTCACGTCATCCGCATGAGACAAGAATCCGCCGTATACTTTAATATCCGCGCCTTTGCTTTTCATTTCTCTCACTTTTCGCAAAAGGCACATAAGGCCTGCTGGATCACGCGAGCAGTAATACGCATCGACCAAACGCGGC
The DNA here is from genome assembly GCA_002418595.1 of Candidatus Omnitrophica bacterium UBA5776. GTDB lineage: Bacteria > Omnitrophota > Gorgyraeia > Gygaellales > Profunditerraquicolaceae > Undivivens > Undivivens industriae. The sequence continues at coordinate 7,991 of DIEK01000094.1, forward strand.
GTTAAAGTATCGCTTAGTTTTCCTGTTGACCAGAAATATTCGAATTCTTTTTGAGGGGTATCATTATTAAAATGTTCAAATACAAAATTATGATATCCGTTTTCTACCAAAACCGGCAATATCTCTGTGCTGAAACGGACAAGGGTAGACCTGATATCAGACTTTTCTGGATGCACTTCGCCAAAGGCAATTACTTGCGGCGACCCGCTGGATAAAATTCCTCTCACTGCCGCCCCGGAATCAGGATACATACTCTGATTTAATTTATCCGGCGAGGAGTTGTTTTCTGATGATTCGCCAAAAACCGCGCGAAAATCACTTTGAGGAAAGTTTACCGGCTTTGTCTCACCATCCTGCGTTTCTACCTCATTCTCTTCAAAGGGTATACCGATTTCGTTCTCTTTTGCCGTCTCATTACGCTCCGCTTCCAATGCTCCCGCTAACGCCCCAGCCACGCTGATACCGGGCATAACGGCGACTTCCGCGGAACCATTATCATTGTAGGAATCAATCCACGAAACAAACCAGCCCAACGGACTCAAAATTTTCTCCGGCCCGTCCGGAATCAAAATTTTCTCCTTTAGCGGTATTGTTAACGACCAGTCCATGAAGCGCAGATACAGAGAGGTAATCATCACCCTCTCGGATCTGGCCTCCGGCAGTTCGAGTTTCATAGC
>DIEK01000105.1 GCA_002418595.1 Candidatus Omnitrophica bacterium UBA5776
GCTCGCCAAGGTCAATTCGCAGGTGGGAAAAATTAAGCATCTCTGGTTCATATGCATTTGGGGGAGGGCTCTGCAACCTTCTGAGGGTGGCTTTGATGCGGGCGATCAACTCGCGCGGGCTGAAAGGCTTGGTCATGTAATCCTCGGCGCCGGAAGCAAACGCGCGCAATTTGTCGTCCACCTCCCCTAACGCGCTTACCACGATCACCGGGATGTCGTTCCCGCGGAATTCCCTGCGCAGGCAGGCCAGCAGTTCCCAACCGTTCATGCGCGGCATGAGTATATCCAAGACGATGAGATCGGGAAGCTTTTCCCTGATGCTTTTCACTGCTTCAGCGCCGTCGCTTACCGAAACCGTATCGTAACCGCTTATGGATATATGAAAAGACATAAGCCTTCTTATTTCCTGTTCATCCTCCACGACCATTATTCTCTTCCTGGCCACGGAACAGTTACCTCTCTCGCTCCTGACAATACCCATTAAACCTCCCGGTTTGTATTCTGCTCCGGCGTACGCTTGAGAAAAATCGCGCCGTCCCTAATCAAAATATATTACCGGTATGTGACGGAACAGGTAAGAACATGTGAAATTATGGTGAAATGAAGTTCCCAGGGGGTTAAGGCGGGAAGTTCGGATACGGCTATTATCACCACCCCTCCTAAATCCTCCCATATCGAGGGAAGGAAAGACTGGTGGTATCCATTCGGGAGGAAAGACAGGCTGGGTTCTATTGGTTACCGTAACCGCGACCGATATTAAAACTTATCTATCGTTTATCGGTATTTGAAAATCGAAAGCCGAAATTTGACCATCTCGCCGACTCTTCAACGGCAACGGCGGATTCTGTGCGCTGTAAGAAACTTACTGAACAGCGCACTAACGGGCTTCGTTACCGTTGACGTTGCCGAATTAAGTATTGTGTCCCCGGAAGAAAAAAAGGAGGGCTATGCTGAAGGAATGGTAAAACTGAAGACGGAGCCGGAGCCGGGCGCGGATTCCACCCATACGCGGCCGCCGTGGGCCTGCACAATGTGCTTTACTATGGATAGTCCCAGACCTGTTCCGCCGGCTTCCCGCGAACGGGCCTTATCCACCCGGTAAAAGCGTTCAAAGATACGGGGTATGTCCGCCGGAGAAATACCTATACCGGTATCCGCGACGTTGACCTGCAGAAAACCGCCGGCCGCTTCTACGGAGATCGTCACTCCGCCCCCTTCAGGAGTGTATTTCAGGGCGTTATCAAGCAGATTGGTCAAAACCTGGCGGAATCCGAACTCATCCCCGACGGCTAAGGGCAAGACGCCGGAGAAAGCGGTTATCCCCAGCTTTATGGATTTAGCCCGCGCCTGACCGCCCATGCTTTCCACGGCCCTTTTCGCGACGGCCAAAACATCAAAAGGCGCTTTTGACAATTCCATATTCCCGGACTCTATCCTGGCGAGGTCGAGAAGATCGTTGATCAGATTTGCCAGCCTGTCGCTTTCCTGATGGATGATGCCGATAAACTCCCGCGCGTGCCCTTTATCTTCGACCGCCCCGTCCAGCAGGGTTTCGGCGTACCCCTTGATGCTGGAGAGAGGCGTGCGCAATTCATGAGAGACGTTGGCGACAAAATCCTGACGAACCTTTTCCAGACGCCTCAACTCCGTAATATCGTGAAAAACCATTACGGCGCCTTCAAGCCTGCCGCGCCGGATTATGGGAACGCCGTTAACGCGCAATACCTTTTCTTCCGGCACGAATACCCTGATCTCCCCGGTGACAAGACGTTCTTTCTCCAGAATTATCTTATCGGCCATCTCCTGGACGGCGATATTGCGCAGCACCTCGATCAGTTTACTGCCCTGCGGGTCTTCTTTCACGGAAAAGAGCCTTCGCAGGGAAGGATTCATCAAGACGACCTTTTCCTGTTCATCGGTAACTACCAGCCCTTCGAACATGCTGGCAAGAACGGCGTCCAGCTTGGCTTTCTCGGAACTGATGCCGTCTATCCTCCCTTTTATCTCCTCGGCCAATGAATTTAGCGACGCCGCGAGATCCCCTATCTCGTCACCGGAATTTACCAGGGCCTTGCGGGAAAGGTCTCCCTTTGCCATCAGTTCCGCGGTCCTGGAGATGGAGACAAGCGGCCTGGAGACATAAACGGAGGTAACGAAAGTAATGAACAGGCTGGAAAAAAGTATCAAAATCAGCCCCGCCCCGGCCACATTCACTCCGCGCCTGCCTAAAGATGCTGCCTGGCGCTCCGGCACCGAGAAACGCAGGACCCCGGAAACCTCGCCTTTGCCGAAAGGCGCGGCCATATAGAGCATCTGCCGCCGCAGGGTATGACTGAACCTTCTGCTCGTCCCGAAGCCGTTCCTGAGCGCGTCGGCGACCTCCGGCCTGCCGGCGTGGTTGTCCGCCGCCAGCAGCAGTTCAGGAGTCAATCCGGAATCTCCCAACAGGCGGCCGTCCATACCGATAACCGACACCCGCAGGGACAGCGCCTTGCCGATAACCCCGGCCGTATCCTGCAAATCAACCGGCATTTTACCGGATAAACTGCTTTCCAGGACGGCTTTGTTTATGAAGAGTTGGCTTTTAATCTCCGAGTAAAAATTTTCCCGCAGGAAGGCCTTCACCTGCCCGGAAAGATAAAGGTATCCTGCGAAGAATGTAAAAATGAAAACGCAGAAAAAAAAGGCGGTAAGCTTCCAATGCAGCCTAATCTTCATATGCGGAGTTAAAACGGTAACCGACGCCCCTGACGGTCTCGATCATCCTGCCGGCGGGGCCGAGTTTTTCCCTAAGCCTTTTTATATGGGTGTCCACGGTGCGCGTATAGACGTCGGCGTGCATATCCCAGACCTCGGAAAGAAGTTTGTCGCGCGTCTGCACGCGGCCTTTCCTGGCGACCAGGACCGCCAGGAGTTTGAATTCCATAAGCGTAAGCTCCACGTTCTTCCCGTTCACTTCCGCTTTATGCTCAGGGAGATTCACATACAGCCCCCCGCAGGAGAATATATCCCTGCCTTGTTCGGGCGCGCTTTGTCTGCGCAAGACGGCTTTAACGCGCAGGGTGAGTTCCCGGGGGCTGAAAGGCTTGACCACATAGTCGTCGGCGCCGAGCTCCAGCCCGACCACCCTGTCCACTTCCTCTCCACGGGCGGTGAGCATGATAACCGGGATATCCTTCAAGGACTGCTCTCTCTTAATTCTGCGGCATAATTCAAAACCGTCCACCCCGCCCGGCAGCATTATATCCAGAATGATCAAAGACGCCTTCTCCCGGGAAAGCGCCTCCAGCGCTTCTCCGGCATTCGACGCCAGAGAACACGCATAGCCTTCTTTCTCCAGATTATAACGCAGCAATCTGGAAATATTCCTGTCATCCTCGACTATCACTATCCTCTCCGCCGCCATCGCTTCTCCTTGCCGTCGCGAAAACCTGCGCGTCTCGGGAATTTCTACGGTTCAATTTAACTTATTATATGTTATGAAAAGAACTAACGCAATAAGCATGGAATTCGCTCATAAACGGCGGAGCAACACCGGCGCCAGAAAAGAAACCGTATAAATAAGTCCGAACGCTAAATGCAGACCGGCCGTGCGCACGTCTATATTCGCGATACCGGAGGGCTGCGCGACTCCGGCGTTCCGCACCGACAACGCGCACGAGACGGCGGCAGGCAGGGTCAGCCAAGTAAAAAAAGCGGCGGGCGGAACCACACCCAGGGAACACATTACCGGTATGCAGAGGAACGAAGAAACAAGCAGGAGGTAATATTCCGTTTTCGCTCCCCGCAGGCCGAGCCAAAGCGCCATAGTCGTGATCCCGGCTTCCCTGTCCAAGCGCATATCGCGCAGATTGTTGGAATGCAGGATGGCGGCGGCCAGCAATCCCGCCGGCAATGAGACATAAGCGGCAGAAAGCGACAGTCTGCCCGAGAAAGCGAAGTAACCGCTTACAACCAGCAGCGGCCCCAGAAGAAGAAAAACCAGCACCTCGCCGAGCGCGAGATATTTGAAACCAAACGGCTTGCCGGTATAACCGTAACCTCCCAGGAATCCGGCAAACCCAAAGAACAGGAGAACCGGGCCACGCAGCGCGACAAGAAACACACCGGGGATAAAGGCCGCCAGAAAACAAAGATAAGAGCATACGCGCGCCCGGCGCGGGGAAAGCAGTCCCTGCGCCAAAACGCAGCCTGAGCCATACGCCCCAGGCTTATCCACTCCTCTGCGGAAATCGTAGTAATCGTTGATGAGGTTTGAGCCTGAATGCATTAAAATCACGGCCAGGGAAAACGTAAAAAAGGCGGGCCAGTGAAAAGAAAAACCGTCCTTCTTTGCCAGCGCAGCGGCAAGCATGACCGGAATCAGCGAGACGCTGAAAAACTGCGCCCGCGCGGCTTTAAAACAAATCTGTAATCTCTTATGCGGACTCAAGCGGCCTCCGCTGAAACAGGTTTCGGATATCAGGTTTTCGGCCTGGAAAGAAAATAAAGCTACGGGCCATAACACAACCCTTTCCGTAGAGATGATGCTCCGCAAGAGGCGCCATTTTATTCCGAAAACTGCCGACCAGGCCCCCGGAGACTGTTTCTATTATACCCCCTGACGACTTTCCGGGAAGAATTATTTGCGCATCATGCCTGAAGCAGCCCCGGCAGAAGGTTGAAAGCGCAACACTCTGTCCGGCAGAAGGTTGCGGCCGGCATTTTCGGGGATGATTTCGCCTGCCGACGGGCAAACAGGCCGCGTTTGTGTTATATTTTATATAGGGAGAAAGAAACCGCGAATCATAGTGACAGGGAGAAAAAAATGTTCCGCACCGATAAGAAATACGAATTTAAGGGCGCGGTTTTAGCTCGGCTGAAGCCGGCCGCCGCGGCTGCCTTTCTCCTGGCAATTACGGCGGGAGTGAACGCTTACGCCCAGCCTATCATAGGCGGATACACCAGCCTCACCGCTTCCGGACAACAGAAAAACGCCGAACTGCTCGTGAGACCGGAGCTGACGGTAAGTTTCAGGACAACCGTAATTTACTCCAGAGAAAAAAAAGAGCGCGTCTTCCTGGCGTATCTTAACGGCAAAAGCTACACTTCCGCGAGGAACAAAGAACAGCACGAAAAGGAAGATAAGTCGCGCAGCCGCAAAGAATGGGAAGAGTTCCTCGGGTTCGACGTATTCATGCCTTATTTCAAAGCTAAGGAAGCCGAAGAATGGATCAGCGAAAAGGCCAGCGTGCACGTTTACAAAATAAAAGGCAAGCCGAGATTCGACGAGAACCAGATACACTACATCTTCAAAACAGCTTTTTGACCCCGTTCCTGACGGCTTAACCCGAAAGTATAATCCCTTTTCCGACGTATATCTGCGGCCCCGGCGCGCGTTATTTTTTCTGCAGCAGGCTATCTATCACGCTGTTCACCAGGTCCGTCACGGAACCGCTCTTATCCCCGTCTGCGCCGGAAGAAACATCGCCTTTATCCAGTGCTTTACCTACGGCGCCGATCAGTTGGGTGCCGATCCCTCCGGAAAGGAGCCTGTCGGCTATATAGCCGGGGTCAACCTCCACTTTCGCTGAACCGGCTTTGCCGGAAAGCTTCAACGGAAGAATGATCTGTTTATCCTTGTTAAAAAGATATTCCAGTTCTTTTACCGCCTTGGTCATAAGCGCCGACAGCTCTTCGGAGATCTCCAGTTGACCTTCCAGGGCGAAAGAACCGTCCATCCCGGCTTCGGTCTTGCCGGCGAGAACGAAATCATCCCCGGCTACCAGGGTATTTTCCGCCGAGGCTTTGCCGCCGGAGAGCTTCACCGGCAGTTCTATTTTCTTCAACATCGTGTCCTTACTGTTAAACCTCTCGCGGTACTTGTCCGGCATGGCGTCGATCACTCTCTCCGTAAGAAAAGGCAATACCGTGATCTTGTCCAGCGCCGCGCGCAGGATGTTGATATCCTTCAGCGCCGGCTGCTGCACTACCATGTCTGCTTCTCCGGAAAGCCCGAATAACGTTTCATCCGGGGAAAATCCTTTGCCGTCGAGAATTATTTTACCCGTTACCTCTCCCTCCATCTTCACAGGCATCTTCTCCTGCGCCAGGAATTTCTGCAGTTTTACTCCGGAGATAGCGGCATTCACATTAAAAGCCCGTCCGGCAGTGTAATCGTTGAACCCTCCGGAAGCGGTGATCCTGCCGTCTCCCGCGGACGCGGAAAGGTTTTTGAGTTTAATATCGGTTTCTGTGACGCTGAGCGAGGCGGAGATATTTCTAAGAGGAAGAACAAGGTCTTTGATCCCGGCTTCCCCATCGTTTAAGCCGAGTTCCAGCTCCAGGGCGCTCAAACCTTTCGCGCCGGCCGTCATCCTGGAGAGCGTTATATCGACTTTACCTTTTAAGCCGGCAGGCAGGAATGCCCGCAGGTCCGCGGGTAAAAGCGCGGCTACCCTTTGCATATCCAGTTCGGAGAGATCGGTACTTCCTTCCGTATCCGAGATACAGACTTCTCCCCTGACCGGATCAACAGCGGCTTTACCCTGCAGACGCAGATTCTTCCTGGCGCTCAAAACGCCCGCCTTTACCGTGAAAGGGAAAGCCCCGTCCAAGGATACCCCCGAGGCTTTAAATTCCAGCCCCTCCACGCTCACGGACAACGGCGGCTGGAACGACTTGTCCAGATAAACTATGGTGCCGTCGTATATATTCAACGCCGAAACCGATAAAGGAAACGCCAGCGCCGCTCCCGCCGCCGGGATACCCGCCCCGGCGTCCGTTCCCGCGTTCTGCGGCGGCTGCTTTACCAAAGTAGCAGCGTTCACCGCTCCATCTTTATTCCGAATGATTGTCAACCGCGGCCCCATAATGTTGACCGCGGAAACCAGCAACTGTTTCTTGAAAATAAGCGCCGGGATGTCCAGTGAAACGGAGATCTCCTTGATATGCAGGAAATCCCCTCCTCCGAAAGCCCCGTTTTCCGACACCGCCAGGTCGCTGATCTTGAAACTGATATCCAGGTCCCAGGAGATGTCCAATCCGGCCCGGGCGAAATCCACGTCGCGGTCGACGACGCTTTTGACCGCGCCGACGATTTGCGGTTTATAACGGTTACCGTCGAACGTTTTGATAAACACGAGAACGGCCGCGAGCGACACCAGCGCAAGACCGAGGAAAGACAGCAAAACTATTTTTAATATTTTCATATTCCCTCCGAATGGGGATTATTATACTGCGGAACAGAAAGAGAAACAAGAAATACAGAAGGAAGAAATGGGAATGGTAAGAAAGAGGAAAGATAAGAAAGTTCTAATCATCCGCTTATTATTCAGAGAACTCGCGGGCATTGGCCTCTCTCAAACTCAGGTATCCCCCCTTACTGACGATAATATGGTCCAGCAGTTCTATGCCCAGCAGGATGCCGGAATCGCGCAGGCGTCTGGTAACGGCGATGTCCTTTTCCGAAGCCCTCAGTTCCCCGGAGGGATGATTATGCGCCACTATCACGTTGGCCGCCAGGTATTTCACAGCCCCTTCGAAGACCTCCCGCGGATGCACCAGGCTTGAATTGATGGTCCCTACAGATACAATTTCCCGGCGTATCTGCTGGTTGCGGGAATCAAGGTAGAAAACCACGAAATGCTCTTTCCTGCTCTCCCTTATGTCTTTCAGGCTCTCGAAGACGTCCTCGGGGGAAAGCATCTGTTTTAATTCCGTCTTTTGTCCGCCGAAAACGCGTCTGCCTATTTCCAGGGCCGCGAGTATACCTCCGGCCTTGACCTGCCCGACGCCGGGTATCTTCCGCAGCTGCTCAAGATTGAACTGCGCTATCCCCGGCAATCCCCCGCCTTTCAACAACCGCCCCGCCAGTTCCAGCACATTCTCCTTTTTACTGCCGGTGCGCAGGAGCACTGCCAGCAGTTCCGTGTCGGAAAGGCGTCCCTGCCCGTAACGCGCGAGCTTCTCCCTCGGACGCTGTACGCGCGCCAGGTCGTTTAAGGCAACTCTCTTTTTTTCCATACTCCCCTCCTCTGTCTTTCCGGGACAGGATCACTCCGGCGTTCTCCCATATTAATAGACGAAGGAAAGAACGGAAATCTAACCTTTATTTTTCAAAATCCGCCGCTCCGGCGGTAAAAAACTCCGTTTTCAGCATGCTTTCCTCCCACTCCCCCTCGGGAGTGGAATCCCAGACTATCCCCCCTCCTATGCCCATCTCGCCGCGTCCGCCGCGTATAAGCAGGGTGCGAATGGGGACGTTAAAGAACATCTCCCTCTCGGGAGTGATACAGCCTATGGCGCCTGTGTAGATATTACGCGGCCCGTTCTCTATATCACGGATGATACGCATGGCGCGCAGTTTCGGGGCGCCGGTCACCGAGCCGGAAGGAAAAAGCGCGCGGAATATCTCATAAAAAGGGATCTCTTTCGGTATCACGGCGGTCACGGTGGAAGTCATCTGAAAAAGCGTGGAATAAACGCCGATCTCGAACAGTCCCGGCGCCCTGACACGGCCTCCTATCCTGCCCAGATCATTGCGCAGCAGGTCGGCGATCATCACGTTCTCCGCTCTGTTCTTGGGATCGACGCGGAACCTGCGGTATTCACGCAGATCAGCCAACAGCCCCCTGCCTCTACGCCAGGTCCCCTTCATCGGTTTGACAAGAATGAAACCTCCGCTTTTTCTGAAGAACAACTCCGGAGAAAGCGAACAAATATGCGTATCCTGCCAGCGGAGATACGCAGGGTAAGGCACGGGCTGTTTTTTCAAAAGAAAAGCGTAGAGCGCGGACGCGCTGCCGGAGAAGTCGAAAAAAAGTTTATTGCAGTAAGTAAGCTGGTATATCTCTCCCGCGGAAATGAAATCCCTGATCAGAGAAATATTGGCCGAATATTTTTCTTTCCCGGTATCCATTCTCCGGTGTTTGACCGAGAAATCGGGACGGCCGTCTTCCCGGTAGAGCATGCGGCGCGGCGGACGGTAAACACCCATCAGGATAAGCGGGAAATCGCTTTTACCGGAATAAGAGAAACTTTCCCCGAGACAATACCCCGCCTCGTAAGAGAGAAACCCGGCGAGATGATATCCGGCGCGCGACGCTTCCTCCATACCGCGGAAACAAGCGCGCAGTCCTTCCGGAGTATATGCGGTAATAAAAGAAACGGGGGAATCGAATAAAAGCGGGCGGCGTTCGAATTGCAGATTGACGAGCACAGACACCTCCTCCGGTCTTGGGTGGAACGAATAACCGGCCTGGGTGCCTTCGGACAGGCTATGTCATGGCCTTAAATAAAAATAAAGGGTGAAGGACGACGAAAAAGAATAATAAGAAGCAGGATCGCACCGCGCCCCTATCGAATCAGAAGCCGTCCTCTTTTCTTTATTTTACATATCTGACGGCGAAAAACAAGATGTTAATCCTTGATGATACCCGCGAAATTGGCGTATAACTTTTGCGCCATCCGGTGAAAAATGCTGTTCTTGCCGCACTGCCTTCCTGTTATGCCCGTCGTATCCGGACAGCCGTCTCCGGCATAGCGCCCGATCCAGCCGCGTATCATAGCCGGAGTTACCTCGACGTGAAACTGCAGGCCATAGGCGTTCCGTCCCACTCTAAATGCCTGGTTCCTGCAGCCGGCGCTCCGCGCCAGCAGGACTCCGCCGGCGGGTATCCCGAAAGTATCCTCATGCCATTCGAAAACCTCCGGACGCTCCGGAATGCCGGAGAACAAACGGTCGCGCCTGCCCTCGGCGGTAAGCGTTACCCTGCGCCAGCCGATCTCTCTGACTGGAGACTTGAATACCTTCGCGCCGCAGGACTTGGCGAGCATCTGC
>DIEK01000103.1:0-674 GCA_002418595.1 Candidatus Omnitrophica bacterium UBA5776
GTGTCATAACGTAGATATCGTGGAGGATATCGCAATCAACAGGGTGAAAGAGCTTTTCGGAGCCGAGCACGCCAACGTCCAGGCGCATTCCGGCACCAGCGCCAATATGGCCGTGTATATGGCGGCGCTTGCCCCGGGAGACACCGTGCTGGCGATGGACCTGGCCTGCGGCGGGCATTTGAGCCACGGTCATCCGCACAATTTCTCCGGCAGGTTCTATAAAATAGTCACCTACGGCGTAGATAAAGACACCGAGATGCTCGATTACGACAGGATCGCAGAGCTGGCGGCGGAACATAAGCCTAAGATGATCCTGGCCGGCGCTTCCGCCTATCCGCGCAAGATGGACTTCGCGCGTTTTCGCAAGATCTGCGACTCGGTGGGCGCTTATCTGTTCGTGGATATGGCGCACATCGCCGGGCTGGTGGCGGCCGGCGCGCACGCTTCTCCGGTACCTTACGCGGAGTTTGTCACTTCCACCACGCACAAAACCCTGCGCGGACCGCGCGGAGGTTTTATCCTCTGCCGCAAGGAATTCGCCAAGAAGATAGATTCAAGGATATTCCCCGGTCTGCAGGGCGGGCCGTTGATGCACGTGATCGCCGCCAAGGCGGTGGCTTTCGGCGAGGCGATGAAACCGGAATTCAAGGCTTACCAGAAACAGATCGTTTGCA
>DIEK01000103.1:689-7211 GCA_002418595.1 Candidatus Omnitrophica bacterium UBA5776
TCGTCTCCGGCGGTACGGACAACCATCTAATGCTGGTTGATCTGACCTCCAAAAACATCAGCGGCAAGCAGGCGTCCGACGTGCTGGAAGAGGTGAATATCACCGTCAACAAAAACCTTATTCCTTACGATAAACAGAGCCCGGCGGTAACCAGCGGTATCCGTATCGGCACCCCGGCGGTGACCACCCGCGGGATGAAGGAAACGCAGATGCGCCAGATCGCCGATTTCATAGATCAGGCAGTGACCGTGCGCGAAGACGCCTACGCCAAGAGCGGTATCAGGGAACAGGTCAAGGAACTGGCAAAACAATTTCCTCTTTATCCGGAGCTGAAGAATGCCTAAACCGTCGAAAAAGGTTAAAACCACGCAGAGGCCGAGCTGGGACGAGTATTTTCTTGAACTGGCGCAGTTAGTCTCTAAACGCACCACTTGTTTGCGCAGGGCAGTGGGCGCGGTGCTGGTAAAGAACAAGCGCATACTGGCTACCGGTTACAACGGCGCGCCTTCCGGCCTGAAACATTGCTCTCAGACCGGGTGCATGCGCGAAAAAATGAATATTCCTTCCGGGCAGAGGCACGAATTATGCCGCGGACTGCACGCGGAGCAGAACGTCCTGCTGCAGGCGGCCCTGCACGGCATCGGCACACGCGGAAGCGTGATCTACATCACCCACCAGCCATGCGTGATCTGCGCCAAGATGCTCATCAACGCCGGCATCATAGAGGTCGTTACCTGCGGCGAATACCCCGACGAGAATGCGCGCAAGTTCCTGAAAGAGGCGGGGATCAGGGTTAGGAGAGTATAGAGTAATAACAGGTGCTGGGTGCTTGGTTTTGGGTTCTGGGGGAAAATATAGAAAAACAGTTAATACCACGGTTGATAGAAACAGAACAATGAGAATTTAATAATATAGAAGTTTGAAGAATATAAACCTATACGTAGAAGTATAAATAATCTCTTAAGACATAGAAATCTGACCTAAGAGCAGTTCTTGCAAGTAAGAACTGCTCTTTTACTTAAAGGAGGGGAATATGAAATATAAAGTTCAAGCCGCATTACGAGGAGATTTGCATGAAGGTTGTGTATGGGGTCCGGATTTAGGATTAGAGCAAAGGCCGATTGTGATGATCACTTATAAATGCAATAATAAGAACAAAAGTGTCTATTGTGAATACCTTAAAATAGAACCGAATTACATTCGTGAATATAATAGACATGAAGGAGTAATAAAAATAAAAAATGGGTCTAAAGTAATAACAATGAGTGAATGGTATAGGAGTAAGCTGGGTATTTCGAAGACGAGAGAGGTTTATGATTTAGAAATACAAGCTACAAATACTTGGTATGGAAAAATAAAAGCAAGTTTGCAGCATCCCCAAGCTATTGTAAGGATTGCGATACGGCTTGCAATTATAAGTCTAATATTGGGCTTTATCGGCCTTCTCCCATATTTAGGAAAATTACTGGGATTATTTCATGATATTTGGCAGCAAAGCTGTATTTGTAGTAATTTTTTTATAATTTGCTGTCCATAACTTGAATACAGTACTCCTTTATAAAAGTTGACATTACTCCCCTCATATTGTATAATTTAATACAGGAGGTTGTACATTATGGTACAATATATTGTATGGAATATCGAATAAATAAACAGGGGTTAATGAGTGAATTAAGCGCTTGGGATGGATTTATTAAAAAGAGAGTCCATCTTATCGCCTGCGGTGGCACGGCGATGACGTTATTGGGAGTTAAAGAATCAACAAAAGATATAGATTTAATTATTCCTGATATTGAAGAGCACAAATATGTAACGAAGATTCTCCAGCAGATAGGATACAAACCCAAGACAGGCTGGGGATGGGCGAGAAATGACGGGTTCATTTTCGATCTATTTAGAGGTAAACATATCCATACTACTGAATTGTTGGAGTCTCCTTTAGAAAAAGCTAATCATTATGTTATAAAAGAATTCAGTCATATCTATCTCGGAGTTTTGAATTATTATGACATTATAATCAGCAAATTGTTCAGGGGTACTACGGTAGACAATGAGGATTGCTTGGCTTTGATTAAAAGTAAGAACAGGGAAATAGATTTTAGAAAGTTGGAAACGCGTTTCAGGGAAACTGCGTCTTATGATATATCGGAACTAAAGATATTGAAGAATTGGGAATATTTCTTGCAATATTTGAGAAGAGAAGGGGTGGAATTTGAATAAAGCTGATCTTATGAAACGGCTTGCGGGATTGGGTTTTCCTCTTTTGGAAGCGGCAAAAGAGGAGGAAGTCAATTCTACGCTTGCCGATATGGTCAAGTTGCATGACGCCAGGCTTTGGGAAGGGTTCCCGGTGGTGCTTGCCGGCAGCGCGGATAAGGGGCTGTTTGATTATGATAAGGCCGAGAAGCATCTAAAATCCCATACGGACAGGACGAATTTGGGCTCGTTGGTATTGTTTTCGCTGGCGCTTTACAAGACATTAGGTTTGAAATTCTCCTGGGCGGATGATCTGCTGGCGTTGTTCAAGAATGTAGATGCGCAGAAAGAGTATAAAAGATACATGGAAGCGTTGGAGAATAATAGTGATTTGAAGGTGGATAACAGGGTTATGTCTATGCAAAGGATGAAGAATACTTTCGCCAATTACTTCAAACAAAGCCGGGAAGACCTTTACGATTTTCTTGCCGTGAAGGACGAGATGGGGCTGGAATATGCTTTATCGCAAGTTTTTTCTCCAAAGCAAAAAGAGTTATTCTTGAAGAAGTTGCGTAATGAGAAACTTAGCAAGACCGAAAGGGAATATTTCTCCCGTGTGGTGAGAAAACGCGTCGCCGCCCTGGCCAATCAGGAACTGAACAGATTGGCGCAGAGACTTCTGCAAGGTAATTAACTGAAGTTCTCCTGTAAAAGACCTGAACTAATGTTCTAAGATTGAGTACGGTTGTTCTCAAAATGAGAACGATATGCTGAGCCCCGCGTCTTTATATAGCTCAGTATCTGCATTCTCTAAACTGTCGAGCGTGCTCCATGGACTATGGGCATGTTTTTACGGCTCTTCCCAGAACCTATAACCCAGAACCTGTTTTGTGTGTTTTGTGTGTTTCTTGCCTTGAATTCTCCGCCTAATATGCTATGCTACCTATAATATTATATATAAAGGAGTCGTATGCGTTGTCCGTATTGCGGTCATAAGGAAGACAAGGTGGTGGATTCGCGGGGCACCCAGGAAGGCTCGGCCGTCAGGCGCAGGCGCGAGTGCCTTTCATGCGGCAGGCGTTTCACTACGTATGAGTATGTGGAAGACGTCTCTCTGATGGTGATCAAGAAAGACGGCACCCGGCAGGCTTTCGACCGCAAGAAGATCCTGACCGGTATAATGCGCGCCTGTGAGAAGCGTCCCGTGGGGCTTGAGGAGATGGAGGAGATAACTTCCCAGGTGGAACGTGAGATATACAAGAGCGCTTCCAGGGAGGTGCCTTCCAGCGCGATCGGCGAGGCGATCATCAAAAGGCTCAAAAAAATAGACGACGTAGCCTATGTCCGCTTCGCCTCGGTTTACCGGCAGTTCAAAGATGTCGGACAATTTATGCACGAGCTGAAAAGCCTTCTGGATGACGGGGAAGCACGCGCCGTGAGCAAGAAGGGCCGCAAGAGGAGGTTATCTAAATGATAGAGGTGGAGTTAAGCAAGCTTATCATAGACGAGAAGCGCCACGATCAGCTGATAGTGCTCAAGGAAAAGCACGGCAGGCGCCTGCTGCCGATAGTGATAGGGCTGGCGGAGATATCCGCCATAAAGATGAAAATAAGCAATTTGACCCCTCCCAGGCCGTTGACCCACGATCTGTTCAAGGATACCATCGAAAAGCTGCGCGCCTCCGTGGAGAAGATAGTGATAGACCGCGTGGAGGAAAGCACTTTTTACGCCAAGATATACCTGAAGGATTCATCCGGCGCCGAGCTTGTGCTTGACGCGAGGCCTTCGGACAGCATCGCGCTGGCGGTCAGGGCCCATACTCCGATTTTTGTGGAGGAGGAGGTCCTGAATAAGGCCGATACGCTGCCCAAAGAGAATACCTGAGATGAAGATAGGGATCATTTCCGACACGCACGATAATCTCTCCATGATAGCCGCCGCCGTGAAACTTTTTAACCGTCTAAAGACAGATTTTGTCGTGCATGCGGGGGATTTCGTCGCCCCGTTCACGGTGCCTGAGATCAACAAATTGAAGTGCCCCTGGAAGGGGGTGTTCGGCAACAACGATGGGGAGCGCAAAGGGCTTTTTTCCGTTTCCGGAGGTAAAATAACCGAGGCTCCGCTTTCCATAACCTTCGCTTCCAGGAAGATAGTAGTGGTGCACGACATCGCTTTGCTGGATGGAAAGATGCCGCACGCCGATATATTGATCTACGGTCACAGCCACAAGCCGTCGGTGAAGCGAAAAGGTTCTATTTTGACCGTTAACCCCGGGGAATGCGGCGGCTGGCTCCGCGGAAAATCCACCGTAGCGGTCGTGGATACCGTTGATCTGTCCGCGGAGGTTGTCGGGTTATGAAAGAGCCTTTGCCGGAAGACATAAAGCTGTTAAGGATGGTTGCCGTTCAAGCAGGGAAGTCCGGCCGTAAAGTTTATCTTGTCGGCGGTTTTCTGCGGGACCTTTTTCTGGGAAGGCGGAAAGAAAACCCGGATATGGATTTTGCCGTGGATAAAGGAGCCGTGTCTTTCGGCCGCGCGCTCAACCTTAAACTCAAGGCTGGGTTCGTGATACTGGACCGTGAGCGCGGCTGCTGCCGGTTGGTGAAAAAGACGCGTTCAGGCGTTATTTACACGCTCGATTTCTCCGATTTTCGCGCGGACGGAATAGAAGAAGATTTAGAAAAAAGAGATTTCACGGTCAATGCCCTTGCAAAGGAGATCCGGGGGCGTGTCGTTACCGCGGGGTTTTGCGGGGGCGTGATAGATGTCCGCGGTTCTCTCGCCGATCTGCGCGCGGGCAGGCTGAGGCTGGCAGGGCCGGATAGTTTCAACGATGATCCCCTGCGCATTATGCGGGCCTTTAGTCTTTCGGCGGTATTCGGCTTTAAGGCGGAGAAGGAAGTCCTGCGGCAAGCGGCGGCCAAGTGCCGTTTGCTTTCGCGCGTTTCCGGCGAGCGCGTGCGCGACGAACTTTTCAAGATACTGGAATCAGGGAATGCGTATCCGGTGCTGAAACTTATGGATAATAAGGCGGTGCTGGGGCAGGCGCTCCCGGAGGTGGAGGTAATGCGGGGCGTATCCCAGGGGCCGTATCATCACCTTGATGTCTGGAAGCATAGCCTGGAATCCGTAAAACAGCTCGAGTCGCTTCTGGATGATCTCGGAGGCGAACCGGGACTTTCTTCATATCTTTCGCAGGAGATCGTACCGGGACGGCGCAGGCTGGGGTTGCTTAAACTCGGGACGCTTTTGCATGATATCGGCAAGCCGGCGGCGAAGAAACGCCGCGGCGGCAGGATGATATTTCACGGGCATGAATTGTCGGGGGCGCGCATAGTCTGCCGTATGGCGGAGCGACTGAAACTTTCCCGGGTTGAGCAGGACGCCTTGCGCAGGATGGTTTTTTGCCATCTGCGCCCGGGTTATCTGGCGGACAATGAAGTCGTCACCGCCAGGGCTCAATTCAGGTATTTTCGGGACGCCGGCGCGGAGGCCGCTTCCATACTTCTTCTTTCTATGGCCGATCAGCGGTCCACCCGTGGCCCTTTGACAAGCAGAAAGTCCCGTCTCCAGCATGAGCGGATCTGCCGCGGGCTGTTGCGGGAATATTTCAGCTCGCTCGGCCGCAAGGTCCTGCCCAGGCTGTTGAACGGCAACGACCTGATGCGCAGGTTCGCTCTTGAACCTTCTCCGGTGATCGGCAGTCTGCTTGCCGGCCTGGAGGAACTGCGGGCTATCGGCAGGATAAATACGCGGGAAGAGGCTTTTAGCGCCGCATCCTCTATGTTGAAAAGCAAGGCGTTCAGGAAAATCAGGGGGAATGTCTATGGCTAAGATAGAGCGCGAGAACGGTAACAAGACGCGCAGAAGAACTGTTTTGCTTTGCGCGGTTATGTTAGTTTTGCTGCTTTATGCTTCGAGCGGCATACTCACGCGCCGGGCGGTAGAGAGCGGATTTTCCCTGTTCTTGCCTTCCGCAGTATCTTCTTTCAAGGAATGCCGCGTCAATCCTTTCGGCTATATCAGGTTAAAGGGGCTGCTACTGGATGTCCCCGGGAAATACGTTTTTTTCGCCGATGCGGTAAGTCTGGAATTCAGCCCGGTTTCTCTGTTCTGCGGCAGACCGCGGCGGGTTTATCTTGAGAACCCGTTGCTGCTTCTTGCCTGCAACGCATCCGGCGGAAACGGGATAAGCGGCGGCCTGAAACTGCCGCGTTTTATGCCTGAAAGACTGGATATCCGTAACGCCGAGATACGCAACGGCCCGAACTGTCCTGCTTTTGGGATCAAGGGTTCTTTGTCTGCCGGGTTTTCCGGCACGTCTTT
>DIEK01000057.1:0-2842 GCA_002418595.1 Candidatus Omnitrophica bacterium UBA5776
AACTGGGGATGAGCGCCTGCCTTACCTCAAACGGTTGTCTTATCGACGAGGAGGCCGCCGGGAGGATCGCCGACAGCGGGGTGGGCGTGGTGAATATTTCCCTCGAAGGGGAGAGACAGGTGCATGAAAGACTTCGCGGCCCCGGGACTTATGATAAGGCATTGCGGGCGTTGCGCCTGCTGCGGGCCAGGGGTGTGGAGACTACCATCGCCTCCACGGTCTCAAGATATAATTATTCCTCTCTGGAACATATAGTGGAACTTGCCGGGGACACAGGAGCGACCACGCTCAAGTTTCAGCCTTTCAGCAGAATATTCGTTTCTCCGGGCAGGAATTGCAGCGAATTTCTCCTCGGGGAAGTGGAGGCCGGCATCGCGATGGAAACCCTTCGCGGCATACATAAACTTTGCGGAGAGCGCGGTATATCGGTAAATCCTTTACCGTATCTGGAAAGTATCCCCGCGTATCTTTCCAGAGGGATCGGCGGCAGCGCGGCCAGTTGCCGGGCGCTTTTTTCTTCCTGCCCGGTGGACGCATCCGGTAAGGTCTTTCCCTGCTGGGTATTGTCCGGCAAGGATATGTTGATAGGAGATATATCTCGAACACCTTTGAGGGAAATATGGGGTAATGTCAGGCACCGCGATATCATCAGCCGTGTCAACAGCCGCAGCTGCGGAGGGTGCCTGATGAGTTGTTATGACGCGAACTTCAGCTATTCCGTTGCCGGACCGACGGCCGGATCATCCGGGAAGGCGGTCTCTTCGGGGCGCGGGGCGGCGCTGCGGAAACTGAAGAGGAAAATAATGTTCTACGCCGCTTATCGGGGGTCCCTCCGGAGTTTGCTGCGCCGTCTTTTACCGTCACCGCCCCACCGCGCCTCGGCGGAGCGGTCAATCCCGGGAAGAAAGATCGCCGAGATCGAAGAAGCGGAGGAGATGATCGGGAAGGAATTGAAGCGTTCGAAATGAAGATATCCTGTTACGTTCCCCTGTATAATAATGCCGATACGATAGCCTATTGTCTGGATTCGCTGCTGCGGCAGTCTTTGGCTCCGGAAGAGATACTGGTAGTGGATGACGCCTCTTCAGATCAAGGCCCGCAGATCGCGGCGCGGTACCCGGTGAAATTGATCAGGCATCCCGGGAACCGGGGGCTGGCAGCGGCCAGGAACACCGCCCTTAAAAACATAAGCGGAGAATTCGTCGCTTCCATAGATGCCGATTGCACGGCGGATCCCGGATGGCTTGAGTCTCTCGCCGGCGCGTTGTCATCTTCGCCGCGCGCGGCCGGGGCCGGCGGGCGGGTCATGGAAACTCAAGCCTCTTCGGTGTTCGACCTGTGGCGAGCCGCGCATATGCGCCAGTTCTGGCAGGAAAACGAAACGAACCCGGTTTTTCTTTTCGGGGCCAATACTCTTTTTCGTTCCGACAACCTGCGGATGATAGGCCTGTATGACGAATCTCTCGGGAACAACGCCGAGGATGTGGATATTTGCTGCAGGTTGAAAGCCTCGGGAAGCGGCCTGGTCTATTGTCATAACGCCGTAGTGTATCACCAAAAAAAAGACAACCTGAGGTCGTTGCTCAATAGCCACTGGAACTGGCATAGGTCATATTACGAAAAAGCAGGGTGGTTCCGAAATGATTTCAGCGCCAAGATAAAAGAAAACCTGGGGATGGCCAACCGTTATCTCGAGGAAGACATCGCCGCCGGCCGGCATCAATTGTTGTATCTGGATTTTCTGCTCGGGATGTTTTATTCTTTAAAAGACTTCCTTTATATGAAGGATAATTATATTCTCCCTTCTTCCGCGGTATTATGGGCCGCGCTGGCGGATCTGAGACTAAGTGAGGCCTTCTGCCGCGGGAACAACCGGGTTTTCCGTTTCGATTGCGGGGAAGCCGGATACGCCGCCGACTTTCTGGCAGCAACCTTGTCGATTGGAGGAGAGATCGAGCGTAAATTCCCGAATAAGAATTTCCTGGCGCTCATGTACGGCAATCTGCTGGAAGCCGTCTACGGCATAGAAGACAGGCAATTATCGGGAATAATGGGAGCGCTTTCGTCCATCAACTGGGATTGGTTGAGAGACGGTAATTATCCCCTCTCGGGAGGGGCGCTGCTGCCCGCCTTCAAGGAGGGGCTGTTTTCCTGGCTGGACATCCTGGTTACCAAGTCCGGAGATACCCCGACTTTGATAGAGTTGGCTTCCAGGGCGCAGGCGTCCAGATAATGAACGAAGAGATACCGCTTTTTGTAACGCAGCTTCAGAGTTGACCGCATTGAAAGGAGACAATATGTCGCGAAAAAAGATCCCGGTTGCAAGAATCCTGATATTTTTTTCCTGGGCCGTCCCGCTACTTACGGCCGCCGCCGCGGCAGCGGTTTTATTCCTGCAGGATAAACCGTTGTTCATCTCGGGGATATTTCTACTGTTGGCGGCAAGCTTGATCCCGGCTGTTTTACTGCGCGTGTGCGCCAATCTCACGCAGATGGTCTTCGAGATGCAGAATACCCTGCAGTATACTTACAAAGAGCATTCGCAGGCGCTTTCTTCGCTTGCGGCGAACGTGCAGAATATGCGCAAGGAGGATATCCCCGCCTTAATAAGGGAGACGAATGCGCGGCTGCTTGCCGGGAGTTCCGAGGCGGCAGAGGGGGTTTCGGAGATGACAGGGCTCCTTTCCAGGATAGCGGAAGGACTGGACTCCTTGCCGGGCAAGATAGGCCCGCTTCACGAAGAAGATATGCTTATGATCATAAGAGAGCTGAACGCGAGGATGCTATCCGGTAACGTGGAGATCGTAGAGGGTGTGAGCGCTTTGGCGGCGCGGAATGAAGA
>DIEK01000057.1:2857-3309 GCA_002418595.1 Candidatus Omnitrophica bacterium UBA5776
GAGGAGGATCTGCGGGAAGACCTGCGGGAAATCAAAAGCAGCTGCGCGCAGGTCTCTTGCGATACCAGGGATATTTCCTCTTTCTTCAGCCTTATGGAAAAGCACCTGAATATTAAAAAGACATGATGCGTGTGGCTTTGATAAATCTGCCCTGGCGCAGCGAAGGCAGGCTGGGCGTCAGGGCCGGTTCCCGCTGGCCTTTTACCAGCGAACCCGCCCCCGGCGGCAGGCTGCTTTATCTGCCTTTTCCTTTTTTTCTGGCTTACGCGGCGGCGCTGTTGAAGAAGAATAATTTCCCGGTAACGCTTGCGGACTGTATCGCGTCGGGGGAGGGATACGACGACCTGTGCGGCAGGCTGTCTGCCGCGGAGCCGCAGTTGCTGGCCGCGGAGATATCCGCCCCGTCTCTTTCCTGCGATTTGAAGATGCTGAAAGACTTGCGGGAAGCTTTT
>DIEK01000101.1 GCA_002418595.1 Candidatus Omnitrophica bacterium UBA5776
ACTTCTTCGTCGCCTATTACGCCGTTGTCGCCCGCGTGCGGATTGACGCCGCAGACTACCAGCCGCGGAGAGGCGATACGGAACATCCCTTTCAGACAGCGCCGCATGGAGGTCACCGCCGAGGTAAGCCTTCCCGGTTTTATCGCCTGCGCCGCTTTTCGCAGCGGCAGATGCCTGGTGAGAACGACAAAACGCAGTTTGTCGTTAAGCAGCAGCATCTCCGCTTCCGCCGTCCCCGAATTCCAGGCCAGGTATTCGGTATGTCCCGGCCATTTGAAGCCGGCGGCATTGACCGCTTCTTTGGAAATAGGACAGGTAACCAGGCAGTCGTATCTGCCGGCTGAGAGTCCTGCGCAGGCGGCATCCAGGTATTCCATACAGGCGCGGCCGTTGAACGGGCTGATCCTGCCGAAAGAAAAGCCTTTTGCCGGGACATTATCCAGGTCTTCCAAACGGACGCCCTGCGGCAGTCCGTAACCGCGCGGCAGCATGGAAAGAACACGCGCGCTGCCGATCACCGTGAAATCAGCCCGCAGACGGCAGTCCCTTAAAGCCCTGCCGATTATGCCGGGACCGATACCGGAAGGATCGCCCATCGTAACGCACACTCTTATTCTTCCTGCCATGGTTTCCGCCTACCGGGGATTCTTACTCAACAACGTTTATTTTAATGTACGCCTTGGCCTTCAATTTATCCAGCCAGGAGGCAAGTCCTTCCTGGAACTTCCTTGTGAAAAGTATATCCCTGATCTCCTCTCTGACTTCATCCAGCTTTTGTCTGCGCGGTTCGACGACACCGGTAACCCTGAAAACGTAAAACTCGTTCTCCGCCTTCAACGGATAAGAGAACTCGCCGGTCTTTAAGCTGAAGACCACGTCCTCTATGTTCTTTTTAAACTGACCGTTCTTGAATAACTGCAGCGTGCCGGGAGTCACCCCGGCGGCGGCGGCAGCTTCCCCGAACCCCTTGGCGTCCTTTAAAGCGGCGTAGAGCTTCGCCGCTTTGTCTTCTTCCCGGGTAACGATATATTCCACGCTGCGCTGCTCGGGCAGTTCAAACAGCTTCTTATCCTCCTCGAAATACGAGGTTATCTCCTGCGGATCTACGGTAACCCGGCTCTTTACCTGCTTATTTATGACCTCGTACATCAGCATCTGTTCGCTGATCTTTTCCTCGAGGTCAGACTGGACGAGCCCCTGTTCCAGCAAAGTCTGCTGGAACACCGCCTCGGAAGGATATTTGCTTTTTATATCCTCCACCCTGGCCTTGACCCGCGCTTCATCGGCTTTCAACCCGCTTCTCCTGGCCTCCTGAAGTATCAAGCGGTCCTCTATAAGCTTGGCCAGCAGCTCCTGCCTGCTCTTAACCCGGGCGCCCTGCTCCTGCATGCCGGTGAACGCGGCGTAATCGTTCAACTCCTTGAGAGTAATTATATCCTTGTTCACTATCGCGGCGATACTGTCCGGCGCCGCGCAGGAAGAACCCGGGACAAGGAATAAAACCAGCATTATGAACGCGCCTATCGATTTATTGAATTTCATTTTCTCCCACCCCTGCTTTCTTGTAGACCGCGACCGCTTCCCGAAGAAGCCTGCAATAAAGGTCAAAACCGACCGCCGCGATAAAACCGTGTTGTTCCAGGCCGAGCACGTTACCGGCCCCTCTTATCTCCAGATCTTCCATCGCTATGCTGAAACCTGCGCCAAGCTGGGAATACTTCTCTATGGCGTTCACCCTTTTGATGCCGTCGGCCCCGGCCGCGCCGGAATGCGGCAGAAGCAGATAGGCGTAGGCCTGTTTGTCGAACCTGCCCACGCGGCCGCGCAGTTGATGCAGGTCCGATAGGCCGAAGGCGTGGGCGTTATTGATGATGATCGTATTCGCCCTGGGGACATCAATACCGGTCTCGATAATCATCGTGCAGAAGAGCACGTCGAACTTGCCGCCGAAGAAACCGGACACGACCGCTTCAAGCTCCGCGGCCGGCATCTGCCCGTGCCCGACCGCGCACCTGACGGAATCCGGCAGGCGGGCCGCGACCTTTTCTTTGAGTTTCTCCAGGTCGCGTATGCGGTTGTGCACGAAATAGACCTGCCCGCCCCTGCGCAGTTCAGCGGAGATCGCCTCCCGGACAAGGTCTTCGTCATATTTTACCACAACGGTCTTCACAGGCAACCGGTTTTGAGGCGGTGTGTTTATGACCGACATCTCCTTGACGTTCATCAGGCTCATATACAGCGTGCGCGGTATGGGCGTGGCTGTGAGCGTGAGGACATCGGTCGAGACCCTGTACATCTTCAGTTTCTCCTTTGCCCTGACCCCGAAACGTTGTTCCTCGTCTATAATCAACAGCCCCAGGTTCTTGAACTTGACGTCCTCCGAAAGCAGACGGTGCGTGCCGATGACGATATCGGCCGCTCCGGAGGCTATCTCGGAAACTATCCCGGCCTGTTCTCCCCGGGAGCGGAAACGCGAAAGCATGCGCACGTTAAACGGAAAATCCGCCAGGCGCGAGGTAAAATTAGCGTAATGCTGCTCGGCGAGGATGGTGGTCGGCACGAGGTAAGCCACCTGCCTGCCGTCCATCACCGCCTTGAAGGCTGCGCGCATGGCGACCTCGGTCTTGCCGTAACCCACGTCGCCGCAAAGCAACCTGTCCATCGGCCGGCCGGACTCCATATCTTGCTTGACCCTGGCGACGGCCGTCACCTGGTCCGGCGTCTCGCGGTACGGAAAGGAACGCTCGAATTTCTTCTGCCATTCCCCGTCCGGGGAATAGGCGAACCCTTTGACGCTGCGCCGCATCGCCTCCAGCGACACCAATTCCATGGCAAGTTTGCGCACCGCCTTCCTGGCGCGCTCCTTGACCCTCTGCCACTGCCTGCCGCCCAGACGGTAAAGCCTGGGCCTGCGCACCTGAAAGGCGATGTATTTCTGGACCAGATACATCTGCTCCACCGGGACGTAAAGTTTCTCGCCCCGGTCGTATTCTATGACCAGGTGATCGGCCGGCTGTCCGCAGGAGGAGATTTTTTTCATCCCCAGGAACCTGCCTATGCCGTGGCGGTTATGCACCACATAATCGCCGCGCTTCAAATCGAGAAAATTGAACAGCGGAGAGTCCTCGCCGAAGGCAACGGCAGGCAGGCGCGCCTTGCCGCCAAAAGGCAGGATGATCGCCATCCGGTGTTCCCAGGTCTTCTCTCCCGTGGACGGTTCGAAGGTATAGAGCCCGGAAAGTTTGTCCAGGTCGAAATTGAGGCGCAAGGGCAGTTCGAAGGTGGAGGGAAAGACGTCAATGACCTCTCCCCTGCGGGCGAAATCCCCTTCCTCCGCCGCCGCCTCCTGCCGTTTATAACCGAGCCGTGCCAGGGCCGAACATACGGCCTCCGGACCCGCGTCATTACCGGGATAAAGTTTCAGGAAATCGAAAGCGGAATCATTCAGTTGAGCGGGACGATGATATGCTGCAGGCATTTGATCAATCAGCGGCCCAGGGCTAAAAAACCCGGGGCCGCTGCGCGTAGGGGATAGATTATTTTTTCTTTGCCGCTCCGGACCAGGCCAGCACTAAAGGCGAAGCTATATATATGGTCGAATACACGCCGGAGATGAAACCGACGATCAGCGTGAAGGCGAAATTACCCAGCACTTCTCCTCCGAAAAGGAATATCGACAGCACCGTCAACAGGGTCACCCCCGAAGTAAGAACGGTCCTGCCCAGGGTCTGGTTGACGCTCAGGTTTATCAACTGGTAAAGACTCTTGTTGCGGTAAAGATGGGAGTTCTCCCTGACCCTGTCGTAAATGACTATGGTATCGTTGATCGAATAACCGGCTATGGTCAGAAGAGCGGTGACGGTCAGAAGATCCATCTGCCTGCCGCTCAAAGCCATCACCCCGCAGGCGACCAGAACGTCGTGAAAAATGGCGAGAACGCCGGCCGCGGCGAAATTAAAATGCCTGAAACGTATGCCTACATAAACCAGTATCCCCGCCAGCGACCATAAAAGCGCCTTAACGGCCTTGTCCTTCAGGTGTTTTCCGGCGACCGGACCGACCTTTTCCAAGCGCATCAGCTCGATCTTCTCTCCGGGGAATTTCTTCTTCAATTCCGCGGTGAGACGGTCGTTCTTATCAACCCCGGTCTTTATCAACACCTGGCGCGGGTTCTCCTTGAACTGCTGAATGGAGGCGTCGGCAAGGTCTATTTCCTTCAACGCTTCTCTCACCGTTTCTACCTGCACCGGTTTCTCGAACAGGTATTCCTGGAGCTGCCCTCCGGCGAAGTCGATACCGTAAGCGCGCGCCCCTTTGCTCAAGAAAGAAAACATCCCCACCCCTATGACCAAGAGGGAAATGAAGTAGAAAATATACCTCTTGCCGATGAAATCCATCCTGGTGTCTTTTATGATTTTCATCATCGGCAGGGATTTTATCCAGCCCGCTGATATCAACAGTTCAAAAACGGTCCTCGTCATCACCACCGCGGTAAAAAGGCTGGCGCAGAGACCGATGGTCAGGGTCACGGCGAAACCGCGTATGGGCCCGGTACCGAACTGAAAAAGCATGAAAGCGGCGATCAGCGTCGTGATGTTGGAATCGAATATGGCGCTGAAAGCCTTGTTGTAACCGGTCTGGATCGCCGCCCGCAGCGGCCTGCCCTGCAGTAGTTCCTCACGGATGCGCTCATTGATAAGCACGTTGGCGTCGACCGCCATGCCAAGAGAAAGCACCAGCCCTGCGATGCCCGGTAAAGTCAAAGTAGCGGATATGCCGGGAAAAAGATACGGAAGCAGCCCCAGGCATCCCAAAGAGATAAGCAGGTTGCAGAAAAGCGCCAAGTCGGCTATTACCCCGGGAAGAAGATAATACAAAGCCATGAAAATGAACACCAGCGCCATGCCGACTATGCTTGCCTTGACCCCGGAATTTATAGAATCCTGGCCGAGCAACGGGCCGACACTGCGCTCTTCCTCTATATACATAGGCGCGGGCAGCGCGCCTACCTTCAGTATAACAGAAAGATCCTGGGCCTCCGCCGCGTCAAATTGCCCCTGTATCACGGCCTGGCCCGAAGGTATGGCCTCCCGGATCACCGGGGCCGACTGGACCTTGCCGTCCAGCACGATTGCCAGCCTCTTGCCCACATTGGCGCCGGTAATCTCGGCGAATTTCTTCGCCCCCTCCGCGTTGAACTCGAGAGAAACCAAGGGCTCATTGAAAGAACTCTGGTTGAAACGCACGGAGGCATCCTTGATCGAATCCCCGGTCATCGCCGCCTTCTTCTCCAGCAGTAAAGGCTCCTTCTCCTCCCCGGCGTATTTCAATTCATAGCCTTCCGGCACGCTGCCGGCCAGAGCCGCCTGCAATTTCTCGGGCTCGGAAGATACCACCCTGAACTCCAGCAGGGCGGTCTTGCCGATGATATCCACGGCGCGCTGCCTGTCGGACATACCGGGAAGCTGCACCACTATCTCGTCGTCTCCCTGGCGCTGTATGGAGGTTTCCCTCACGCCGAACTCGTCTATCCTGTTCCTGATTACCTCTATAGCCCTGTCCGCGGCCTCGCTCCTCTGATCAGCCGGGATGGCCGACGTGTCGACTCTAAGCAGCAGGTGCGTGCCGCCCTTCAGGTCAAGCCCGAGATTAATACGTTTCTCCAGGGGGAAAGCGAAATACGCGCAGACACCCAGAACAGCCAATATCCCCAACGTCTTATAGAGAAGATTTTTATGCATATCCCGATTTCCCCTTCTTGCCGGCCGGTTATTTCTGTTGTTCTTTCCTTGCCACTGTGGAAATGCAGTTCTTTTCCACCTCTATCTTTACATTCTCGTCTATGCGCAGGACGACGCTCGTCTCCTTGACGTTGACGACTGTCCCGTGTATCCCGCCGGAGGTGACCACTTCGTCGTTCTTGGCCAGGGTGGAGAGCATCTTCTGGTGCTCTTTATCGCGCATGCGCTGCGGCCTGATCAGCATGAAGTAAAACACCACGAAGATCATCGCCAGCGGCAAAAGGTTCAATATCGGATTCGCTGCCTGAGTTCCCATAGTTTACCCCCTCGTAATTGAGCGGACGGCCAACGCCCGGTGCCTCGCGTGGGCCAATGTCCCGCTGTTCCTGTCCCGTTATGTTTCACGGGACATTCTATAATTATAATGCCGGGGCGCCGGCGCATTCCGGCGTTATTACCCCTTACGCTTTTTTCGCCTTATTATAAAGGCTCTTCACGGTGTCCGAAGGCTGGGCCCCCTTGGAAACCCAATGTTCGTATCTGGCCACCTTCAGCGTTGAAGACGCCTTGAAAGGATCGTAGGAACCGAGCTCCTCGATGCTTTTGCCGTCCCTGCTCCTGTTCTCATCAAGAACGACGACGCGGTAATATGCCCTGCCCTTGACGTTCTTTCCTATTCTTTTCAAACGGATACGTACTGCCATTTTACCAAACCTCCTTCAAGATTATGCGTTTAACGGCTTTGTGTTATGGCCTCGAGCAGAGCCCTGGCCTTGTTGGCTGTTTCAATGTATTCCTTTGCCGGGACAGAATCCGCGACTATACCGGCGCCCACCTGGATATAAGCGGTGCCGTCCTTTATGGAAATGGTGCGTATGGTAATACAGGTGTCCATATTCCCGGAGAAACTGAAATACCCCACGCAGCCGGCATACGGCCCCCTCCTGGTTCTCTCCAGCTCTTCGATTATCTCCATCGCCCGTATCTTGGGACTGCCGCTGACCGTTCCGGCCGGAAAACACGCCGCCAGCACATCATAGGCGTCGTGCCCTTTTTTCAGCTTGCCGGTCACCTCGCTTACCAAATGCATAACGTGCGAATATTTCTCCACTTTCATGAATTCGCCCAC